>JAMPYD010000059.1 GCA_023700845.1 Elusimicrobiota bacterium
CCTCGATCGAGGAGGCCCTCAACATCATCGTTCGTAGGGAGAGTGAATCCTATGCCCAAAACCCTCGCTGACCTGGACCCCGAGCTTTACGCCGCGATCGCCCGAGAGGCGCGCCGCCAGTCCGACAACCTCGAGCTCATCGCCTCGGAGAACTACACCTCCGAGGCCGTGATGGAGGCCCAGGGCTCCTTGCTGACGAACAAGTACGCCGAGGGCTACCCCGGCAAGCGCTACTACGGCGGCTGCGAGTTCGTCGACCAGGCCGAGACGCTCGCCATCGAGCGCGCCAAGAAGCTGTTCGGCGCCGAGCACGTCAACGTCCAGCCCCACTCCGGCTCCCAGGCGAACATGGCGATGTACCTCTCCGTGCTCAAGCCCGGCGACGGGGTGATGGGCCTCAACCTCGCGCACGGCGGGCACCTGTCGCACGGGCACCCGATGAACTTCTCCGGCAAGTACTACAAGATCATCCCCATCGACGTCCGCAAGGACGACGAATTGATCGATTACGAGAAGGCCGAGAAGGACGCCCGCGAGAACAAGCCGCGCATCCTCTTCGTGGGCGCGTCGAACTACTCCCGCGTCATCGACTGGGCCCGCCTCAAGAGGATCGCCGACGAGGTCGGCGCGCTCTTCGCCGCCGACATCGCCCATTACGCGGGCCTCGTCGCCGCGGGCGTGTATCCCTCGCCGGTGGGATTGACGGACTTCACGACGACCACCACGCACAAGACTTTGCGCGGGCCCCGCGGCGGCATGGTGATGTGCAAGTCGATCCACGCCAAGGCGCTGGACTCGAGCGTGTTCCCCGGCGAGCAGGGCGGCCCGCTGATGCACGTCATCGCCGCGAAGGCCGTCTGCTTCGGCGAGGCCCTCAAGCCGGAGTTCAAGCAGTACCAGACGCAGGTCGTCGCCAACGCGCGGCGCCTCTCCAAGTCCCTCGCCGACCGGGGCTTCCGCATCGTGGCCGGCGGGACCGACTGCCATCTCTTCTCGCTGGACCTGCGCCCGAAGAACGCGACGGGCAAGGAGGCCGAGGAGGCGCTCGACAAGGCCGGCATCACGGTCAACAAGAACGCGATCCCCTACGACCCGCAGAAGCCGTTCATCGCCTCCGGCGTGCGCATCGGCACGCCCGCGATCACGACGCGCGGGATGGGCGAAAAGGAGATGGACGAGGTCGCCGAACTCATCGACTCGGCCCTCAAGGTCCGGACCGACGACGCCGCCCTCAAGCGGGTCAAGGAAGGCGTCACCGCGCTGTGCCGCCGCTTCCCCATCTACCCCGCCGTCATGGAGAAGCTGCTCGCCGCCAAATGATCGCTCAAATCCTGATCGCGGACGACAATCCCGACATCACCGGCCTCCTGTCCGACTACCTGTCGGCCAAGGGCAACCGGGTCATCGTCGTCAGCGACGGCTATCAGCTCGCGCAGAAGGCGGTCGAGCACCGCCCCCACCTGATCCTCACCGACATCCAGATGCCCGGCGCCTACGGCTCGTCGGCGTACCAGGTCCTGCAGAAGGACGAGGCCACGAAGAACATCCCCGTGATCTTCATGTCCGCGCATCCGTTCTCGAAGCTCGAGAAGCTCCTGCCCAAGGATCCGAAGACCCGTTTCGTCCAGAAGCCCGTGAGCCTGGAATCGCTGTACGAGCTCATCAAGGAGCTCCTGCCCCTGGGAGGGTATTGCCCGTGAAGAAGACGAAGAATTACGCGAAGGTCGGCGTCATCGGAGGCAGCGGCCTCTACTCCTCGGACGCGATCAAGAACCCGCGCGAGCTGCGCCTCAAGACGCCCTTCGGGCCGCACTCCGGGCCGATCACCTTGGGGGACCTCGACGGCGTCCCCTGCGCCTTCCTCCCCCGCCACGGCAAGGGGCACGTCGTCACGCCGACGGAGATCAACCAGCGCGCCAACATGTGGGCGCTGAAGTCCCTCGGCGTCGAGCGCGTCCTGGCCTTCAGCGCGGTCGGCTCGCTGAAGGAGGAGCTGCCGCCCCGGACCTTCGTGTTCCCCGACCAGCTCGTGGACCGGACGAAGGACCGGGTGCAGACCTTCTTCGGCAGCGGCCTCGTCGCCCATATCGCGCTGAACCCGCCGTTCGCTCCGGGGCAGAACGAAATCGTCTTCAACGCCGCCCGGGAGCTCGGCATCAAGTCCGTCTTCGGCGGAACCTACTGCTGCATGGAAGGCCCCGCGTTCTCGACCAAGGCCGAGAGCGAGATGCACCGCTCCTTCGGCTGGTCGCTGATCGGCATGACCGCCGCGACCGAGGCCAAGCTCGCGCGCGAGGCCGAGCTGGTCTACTCGCAGGTCGCGATGGTCACCGACTACGACTGCTGGAAGGAGGGCGAGGAGGTCCACACGGAGATGGTCGTGGCCAACCTTCACGCCAACTCGGCCAACGCGCAGAAGCTGATGCGCCTGGCCGTGCCGCGCATCGCCGCCGCCCCGCTCGAGCCCGCCTTCTCCGAGGCGCTGAAAGGGGCGCTGTTCACCGCCCCCGAGGCGAGGAACAAGGCGACGCTCAAGAAGCTCGACCTGCTGGTGAGGAAATACCTCTGATGGCCAAGAACCCGAAGCGCTCCGTCGAACGCCTCATCGAGACGGCCGTCCAGGCGCAGAAGCGCGCCTACTGCCCTTACTCCCGCTATCCCGTCGGCGCCGCCGTCATGACCGCCGGCGGCCGGGTGTTCCCCGGCTGCAACGTCGAGAACGCTAGCTACGGCCTGGCCATGTGCGCCGAGCGCGCCGCGATCTACCACGCGGTGGCCAGCGGCTTCGATTCCATCGTCGCGGTGGCCGTCGTCGGCGCCGCCGCCAAGCCCTGCGGCGCCTGCCGCCAGGTCATGCACGAGTTCAGCGACAAGGACACCGCGATCTACCTCGTCGACCTGAACCCCACGACCGGCCGCCGCCGGATCGTCAAGACGACGGTCTACAAGCTCCTGCCGCTCGCCTTCGATCCGCTCGCGTCGGGCCTGCTGCCGGCCAATCCGCGCAACCTGCTGCGGCGCAAGACCGCGAAGTCCAAGAAGAGGAAATGACCATGGACGCCTCCCCCATCAAAGCCGTCGCCGATTGGATGAAGACCGCGGACCTCGCGGAAGTCGTCTACCGCAAGGACGGGGCCGGGTTCTCGTTGACCGCCCTCGGCGCCGGCGACCACCCGACGCTCTCCGCCCCCGCGATGCCCGCCGGCCGTTTCGCCTCCGTCGCGAGCGACGGCGTCGGCGTGTTCCAGTGGAGCGAGCCCGGCAAGGCGCGCAAGACCGAGGAAGGCTCCGAGGTCGCCGCGGGCGACGTCGTCGGGGTGATCGTGACCGGGTCGGGCGCCGCGAAGCCCGTCGTCTCCGCTCACGCCGGCCGCGTGGCCAAGATCTTCATCGAGGCCGGGCAGGCCGTGGAGTACGGCCAGCCTCTTCTCCTCCTCGAGTCCCGCTAGATGGCCAACGCCGCGATACTGTGCACTCAGTGCGGGGCCTCCTCGGCGGCCCCGCTCTCGCAGTGCGCGAAATGCGGCGGCAAGAACACGCGCGTCTGCGGGGGCTGCGGCTTCCAGAACTCTCTCGCCAAGAATTACTGCGACAAGTGCGGCAACCCCATCTCCGACCTCGGGCCCGCCGTGGCGCCCCCGCCCCCGACGGCCGTGCCGGGCGCGCCGAAGAGCGACATCCCCGCGACGGTGGTCAAGAAGCTCTCCAAGGAGCCGGCCGCCAAGAAGGACGCGCTTCCGCCGGCGGCTCCGCCGCCGCCCGCGGCACCGCCGGCCCCCGCGCTGCCGCCCGCGAAGATGAAGGCCGCCGAGCCCGGCGCCGCCCTCGGCCCCGCGCAGGGCTCGCCCCTGCCCGCGGCGGGACGCCAGATCCCCGACCCCTTCTCGGCGCCCGCCGTCTCCAACGATCCCTGGTCTCCGGTCGCCCCGCCGCCGGTCGACTTCATCCCGGCGCCGCCGCGCTGGCTCGGCGCCCTGCGCCGCGCCGCCACCGCCTCCTTCGCCACCCTCGCCGTCATCGGCGCCCTCGTCGGGGCCTGGTACTGGACCGAGAACAACAAGCCCGAGAACGCCTCCCACCGCGCCGCCGTCCGTTATCTCGAGGTCCTGCGCGCGCGCGACTACGCCGGCGCCTACGCCATGTTCTCCGAGGCCTCCCGGAAATACTGCACGCTCGAGGAGTTCACCGCCTCCCGCGACACCACCACCTGGACCTGGTCCGACCTGCGCATCGAGCACATGGAGCCGGGCGCCGTCCTCTTCGCCTACGAGCTCAACGTCACGGGCGCCCCCCCGCGCACCGACCGCGTCCTGTTCGTCGAGGAGAATAAGAAGTGGGTCCGGCCCTACAGCTGGGTGCTGATGCAGAAGGTCGAGGAGGCCTTCGAGAAGAACAACGCGGACATGGGCCTCGTCCTCGCCCAGGCCGCGGCGACGGTCAACCCCCGCGACCCGATGGCCCGCGGCTACCTCTGCGAGGCCGCCTACTACCGCAAGTCGCCGGTGGACACCGAGCGCCAATGCGTGGCCGCGATCGAGCTGTCCCACGTCTACCCGTCGAACCTGTCGCTCAAGAGCCTGTACCACCTTCACGCGATCCTCGCCGACACCTACAAGAACGCCCTGAGGAAGCCCGAGCTGGCGCTCGATCAATTCGCGCAGATGCTGGCCTTCCCGAGCATCTCGCCCGCCGACCAATGCGAGATCCTGCTCGCGCGCGCCGAGGCCTACATCACCCTCAGCCGCCCGGGCGAGGCGCTGGCCGACGCGGACCGCGCCGGCCAGCTGTGCGTCCGGCCGCAGGACCTCGCGTACATCGAGGACATCCGCCGCAAGCTCAACGTGCCCAACCAATGAGGATCAAACCGTGTTCAAGAAAATCCTGATCGCCAACCGCTCCGAGATCGCCGTGCGCGTGATCCGCGCCGCGCGCGAGCTCGGCGTCAAGAC
Source organism: Elusimicrobiota bacterium (assembly GCA_023700845.1). Classification (GTDB taxonomy): domain Bacteria; phylum Elusimicrobiota; class Elusimicrobia; order UBA1565; family UBA9628; genus GWA2-66-18. The sequence continues at coordinate 4,950 of JAMPYD010000059.1, forward strand.
CGTCGCCGTCTACTCCGACGCCGACCGCGAGTCGCGCCACATCGCGATGGCCGACGAGGCCGTCTGCATCGGCCCCGGCCCCTCCAAGCTCTCCTACCTGGACCAGGAGGCCGTCCTGTCGGCGGCGAAGAACACCGGCGCCGACGCCATCCATCCCGGGTACGGATTCCTGTCCGAGAACGCCGACTTCTCGGAGCTGTGCGCCAAGCGCGGCATCACCTTCATCGGGCCGCCTCCCGCCGCGAGCCGCAAGCTCGGCTTCAAGAGCGCGGGCAAGGCCGTCGCGGCCATCGCGAAGGTCCCCGTCGTGCCCGGCACCGAGGGCGACATCACGACCGACGTCTCCAAGGAAGTGGCCGCGATCGGCTACCCCGTCCTGATCAAGGCCTCCGCCGGCGGCGGCGGCAAGGGCATGCGCATCGTGCGCTCGCCCGAGGAGCTCAAGCCGCAGCTCGAGGCGGCGGCGACCGAGGCGAAGGCGGCCTTCGGCGACGGCTCGGTCTTCATCGAGAAGCTGCTGGAGCGCCCCCGGCACGTCGAGATCCAGATCATCGCGGACAACCACGGCAACGTGGTGGCCTTTCCCGAGCGCGACTGCACCGTTCAGCGCCGCCACCAGAAGCTCGTCGAGGAATCGCCCTCGCCCGCGCTGACGCCCGAGATCCGCCGCGACATGCAGGCCGCCGCCATCCGCCTCGCGAAGGCCGCGGGCTATCAGAACGTCGGGACCGTCGAATTTCTTTTTCAGGACGGGAAGTTCTACTTCATCGAGGTCAACGCGCGCCTGCAGGTCGAGCACCCGGTGACCGAGGCCGTCGCCGGCGTCGACCTGATGGAGCTGATGATCCGCGTCGCCGCGGGCGAGAAGCTCCCGTTCGGACAGGAGCGGGCGTCCGAAATCCGCTGCCACGCCATCGAGCACCGCATCAACGCCGAGGACCCGGACAACAACTTCATGCCCTGCCCGGGAAAGATCGAGAGCATCGAATTTCCGGGGGGCGCCGGGGTACGGGTCGACACTTACGTCTACGCCGGCTACACGATCCCGAGCTACTACGACAGCATGATCGCCAAGCTCATCATCAGCGCCGGAGACCGCCCCGCCGCCCTGCGCCGCTCCCTGCGCGCCCTGGGCGAGCTCAAGATCGCCGGGGTCAAGACGACGGCCGGGATGCACGCGAAGGTCGTCGCCCACCCCGTGTTCATGGGCGGGGACTTCGACACGCACTTCATCGAGAAGACCGGCCTGCTCGACAAAAAGGAGACCGTCCATGCCTGACGACTTCCGCAAGACCATCGCCGCGCAGCTCAAGGACTCCGCGAAGGTCCTGACCGCCGTGGCGAAGCTCTCCCCCGTCATCGACGCCGCCGCCAAGGACCTCCTGCGTTCCTACCGCAACGGCGGCAAGCTCCTCTCCTTCGGCAACGGCGGCTCCTCCTGCGACGCGATCAATTTCGCCGACGAGCTGACCGGGCGCTACCGGCGCAACCGCCCCGGCCTGCCGGCGGTCGCGCTCTCGGCCAACACCAGCGACCTGACCTCGATCGCCAACGACTTCGGCTTCGAATACGTCTTCGAGCGGCCGCTGCGCGCGCTCGGCCGCCCGGGAGACGTCGCCGTCGCGATCTCGACCTCGGGCAATTCCAAGAACGTGCTCAAGGCGGCCGCCGCCGCGCGCGAGCTCGGGATGACGGTCATCGGCCTGACCGGCCGCTCCGGGGGCAAGCTCAAGGACCTCTGCGACCGCTGCGTCCGCGTGCCCTCCGACTCGACGGCGCGCATCCAGGAGGCGCACATCGCGGTCATCCAGATCTGGTGCGGCATCCTCGAGGACGAGCTGTTTCCGGACGCGCCCCTCGCCCACGGCTGATGGCCTCCACGACCAAGATCGTTCCGCTGAAGAAGCTCGCGACCCTGCGCGAGCTGTGGCGCTGGGAGGGCCGCGCCGTCGTCTTCACCAACGGCGTCTTCGACATCCTCCACGCCGGGCACGTGAAGGTGCTCGAGAAGGCGAAGGCGCAGGGCGACCTGCTCATCGTCGGCGTCAACTCCGACGCCTCCGTGCGGCGGCTGGAAAAAGCCCCGGGGCGCCCCCTCAACAAGTGGCGCGACCGGGCCGAGATCATCGCCGCGCTCGGCTGCGTCGACGCCGTGGTCAAGTTCGACGAGACCACGCCCGAGAAGCTGATGGCGCGGCTCAAGCCCGACGTCCAGGTCAAGGGCGGGGACTACAAGCCCTCCGACCTCCCCGAGGCCCGGCACGCCGGCAAGGTCGTCATCGTGGCGCTGAAGAAGGGCTACTCGACGACCGGCCTCATCAAGCGCCTTCAAGGAAAGCGCTAGCTCCGCCCGCGAGAAGCTCCCCGCCCCTGAGGAGCAGCTCGTCGTCCGGCTGGACCGCGCGCGCCTTGCGGACGACCTCGGCGGCGGTTCGCCGCATCCCCATGAGGTCGAGGGTCATCGCCAGGTTGTAGTGCGCGAGCGCGTTGCGGGGATTGAGGCGCAGCGCGGCCATGAAGCGGGCGACGGCCTCGTCCGGGCGGCCCGCCCGGCACAGCGCGGCCCCCAGATCGTTCTCGAGCGCGAAGGTGCGGCCGAGCTCCAGGGCGCGGCGCAGCGAGGGATCGTCCAGATCGTAGCCCCCGGCCCGCCAGGCCTGATGCCAGCCCTCGGCGTCGTTCGGATCGAGGGCGAGGGCGACGAGCGCCTCCCGCCTCGCCCGTTCGCGGTCGCGCTCCGAGCCGCGCCCGATCGCGAGCGACATGGCGCGGTGGCCCTCGGCGCGCCCCGGCTCCGCGCGCAGGGCCGCGGCGGCGGACGCGCGGGCCAGGGCGTGATAGCTCCGGCATTCGAGGCCCGATATCTCGAGGCGGAAGCCCCAGAAGGCGTACGTCTCCGCCAGGCCGGCGAGAGCGCGCGCGGAGGCGGGCTCGAGCGTCAGGATCTCCCGGTAGCGCGCGGCGGCGCCCGCGTAGCCTTCGACGTCGAAGCGGCGCATGAGGCCCCGGGCCCGGAGGAAAAGGGCGTCGAGACGGGACGACGGGGCCGCGCGCGGCGCGCAGGCGGTCGGCATGGTCATTCCGAGAGGACGATCTTGAGGGCCTCGCTCAGCGAGGTCTCCCCGGAGGCCGCCATCTTCAGCGCGGACCGGCGCAGGCTCGACATCCCCTCCCGCGAGGCGAGCTCCGTCATCGCCTCGCCGTCGTTCGACGACAGGATCAGGTGGCGCATGGCCGACGTGCCGATGGGCATCACCTCGAAGATGGGCCGGCGCCCCGCGTAGCCGGTCTGCCCGCAGTCGGCGCAGCCGACGCCGCGGTAGATCTCCGTCATCGACGCGGCCTCCCCCTCGCCGAGGATCCGCTTCTCCGCGTCGGACAGGGGCACCTGGAGCTTGCAGTTCGGGCACAGCAGCTTGAGCAGCCGCAGCGCGATCACCATCCTCAGGCTCGCCGCCGCCAGGTACGGCTTGATCCCCATCTGCGTCAGGCGCATGATGGCCGCCGGCGCGCTGTTGGTGTGCAGGGTGGAGAGGACGAGATGGCCGGTGATGGAGGCCTTGACCGCGATCTCCGCCGTCTCCAGGTCCCGGATCTCGCCGATCAGCATGATGTCGGGGTCCTGGCGCAGGAGGGAGCGCAGCACCGCCTCGAAGGTCAGGCCGATCGCCGGCTTGACGTGGACCTGGGTGATGCCCGGGACCAGATACTCGACCGGATCCTCCGCGGTC
>JAMPYD010000060.1 GCA_023700845.1 Elusimicrobiota bacterium
CGCGGCGCTCGCCGCCTGCAAAAAGGCTCCGGCCCCCGCCGCCGCGCCGACGCCCGAAGCCGTGGGCGCCGAGCTGGCGACGTTCCCCCAAATCCTCGTGCCGATCTCGACCTCGACCTGGGTGAGCATGCAGGCGGCCGCCGCCCAGAACGACCCGACGCGGTCCGACGCGAACCAGTACCCGCATCCCTACGCGCACACCACGGCGATCATCGGCGGCCGCGAGTTCCCCATCCTCGTCGCCTACACCGGGGTCTGGCTGGCGCCGTCCCCCGTCCCGCTTCAGCCGATGTCGGTGCACCAGTTCCTGCGCGCCTTCGGGGCCGACCCGGGGACGGATCTCGCGAGCGTGGTCGCCCCGCGGGGCGGGATCGTCTTCACGCGCGAGCAGCTGCCCGACGTCAGCGCCGCGGCCCGGGCCGCCGGAGCGACCTCGGAGGACCTGCCTTACAGCGTGGTCCGCGGCGCCGCCCGCCCTCCCAAGCCCTAGAGGCGCCTACCCGTCGTCCCCGTCGCCGGTCATGCGGGACAGACGGCTTTCGATCGCCTTGTCGCGGGAGGTCTTCTTCTTGGCGATCTTCGCCTTGAGCTCGGCGGCGTGCTTTTCCATCTTCGCGAGCATGGCCGTTTCCATGGCGAGCTTCGCGTCGAACAGCTCGCCGAGGGCCTTCCTCAGCTCGGCCTTCGCCGCGGCCTTCTCCTCGTCCGTGCCCTGGCGCGCGCTTTTCGCGAGCTCGCGCGTCTTTTCCTCGAGCGCGCGCAGCTTCTCCATCTTTTCCTTCATCTCGGGGTCGCGGTCGCGCATGCCGCGCGGCCCCTCCCGCCCTTCCCGGCCCTCGCGGCCCTCGCGGTCGTCGGGCCGCGCGCGCCTGCGGATCTCGACGCGCTCCTCCTCCACGTCGCCGTCGTCATCGGCGCGAACCGCGGGCGGAACGGCCGCCCAGACGGCGGCCAGCGCCGCCGCCAAGGCCAATCGAGAGATCTTCATGCCGGGATGCCTCCTGGTAAGACGCCAAAGGGTACCCCCGGAAGGCGCGCCCGTCAATGGACGTCAGGTCACAGCGGCTAAGGTCGGCCGGAGGCGTGGCGGGCCCGCTCGGCCTCGACGACGGCGGCCGGCGCCTCGCCGCGCGAGAGGGCGTCCGAGAGCGCCTCGTCGTCGCCCGGCCGGAACCAGCGGTACTCGTGCTCCGCGAGCCACGCGGCCGGAGCCTTGGAGCGCTCCACGAAGATCAGCGCCTTGCGGTCCCACCACACCAGGGCCCAGCGATCGCGGGGCAGATAGGCGGCGTACCACGGCCGGGACAGCTCGCGCCGCGCGCCGTCGGGATAAACCCTGACGCCGGAAATCCGCGTAGGGTAGTTCTTGATCAGCAGGCCGTCGAGCCGGTGGCGCTCGAGGAAGGCGGCCAGCGGCTCGGGGCCGGAGAGCGCGTCCTGCGCCTCGCCCAGCTGGCCGTGAAACAGGTAGCGGCCGTCGCCGAACACGCGGCCTTCGGGGCCGAGGCGCCAGCCCAGGTAGCCGCCCCACTCGTAGGTGTTGAAGATCCTCAGCGGCGCGAACACCTCGCGCTGAGAGACGACGAAGTCCGCCGCGCGGCGCGCGACGAACATGTCCTGATACGCCCGGCCCCACTCGACCTGCCGCGTCGAGACGGCGAGGAGCACCGTGACCGCCGCCAGGACCGCCCGGGCCGGGAGCGCCGCGGCCAGCAGCGGCACGGCGGCGGCCGGCCAGAACACGTTGAACCGGGAGGAGAAGAGCGTCGCCGCGGTCAGGGCCAGCACGGCCGCGGCGAGGCCGGGCTCGCGCAGGCGCGCGCGCCACGCGGCCCACAGCCCGGCGGCGAGCGCCGCCGCCAGCGGCCACTGGAACGGATAGCGGAGGGAGAACGCGCCCCACTCCGCGACGCCGACGCGCACCGGGTCGAGGGCGTGCGTCGAGAACACCGCGTACAGCGAAAGCCCGAAGGGGTTGAGCAAGGTGCCGAGCGCCGCGCCGCACGCCTCCGCCCACAGGCCCTCGGGCCGCTCCCGGCGGAAGGCGCGCTGGACCGCGGCCCACGCGGGATACAGCGCCAGGCCGAGCGCGAAGCCCGCGTGCAGGTTCGCCCAGCAGGCGAAGACGGCGAAGCCGGCGAGAAACGACGCGCGCCCGGCGTGGAGGCGGCGCAGCTGCCAGGCGAAGAGGCCGGCGGAGATCAGGTCCGCGCGGAGATCGGCCTTCGGGAGGATCGCCGCGGCCCAGATCGCGGCGCCCACGGCCCGCTCAACCGCGGACGCCCCGCGGTCCCGGAGAAATCCGTCGATCGGAAGGAAGGCGAGCGCGAGCAGCAGCGCCTTCGCCGCCCACAAGCCCCCGTCTCCGAGCAGGCCGAACGGATACAGCAGGAGCTGGAAGCCCCACTCGAAGTCGATCCAGGGCGCGCCCGCGAGCGTGAAGCTGAACGCGTCGGCCGCGGGGACGGCCCGGTGGGCCAGGATCCAGCGGCCCGCGGAGAGATGCCACCAGACGTCGGGGCTCATGACGGGCAGGCATAAAACAATCAGGGCCAGGGCGTAAGCCCAGGCCCTGAGCGCGCCCCCTTTCGGAAGGGCTGACACTTTCGGTATTATCGAGTCGGGCGAACCGCGCGACCGGACTTGATGCAGTCCGTGCACACGTAGACCGTCTGCGTCTTGCCCTCGATCGCGACCTTCTGCCGCTGGAGGTTCGGGCGGAAGATGCGGCGGGTCGCCTTATGGCTATGGCTGTAGCTGTTGCCGGACTTGGGACCTTTTCCGCAACCGGGAATCTGACATTTAAATGACATTGTGCAAGGATAATAGCAAACCTCGACGGGCCCTCGCAAGGTGAGCGAGCAGGCCCTGACGACGCCCATCCAGTACCTCAAGGGCGTCGGCCCCCGCCGGGCGGTGCTCTTCGAGCACCTCGGGGTGAAGACCCTCGGCGACCTTCTCACCCATTACCCCCGCCTCTGGCAGGACCGCCACGAGACCCAGGACCTGAAGCTGCCCCAGGGCGGCCTCGTGGTGCTCCGGGGCCGCGTCCTGCGCGCCTCCAAGCACGGCGCCGGCCCGACCTTGGGCATCTACAAGGCGACGCTCGCCACCGCGCACGGCAAGGTCGAGTGCCTGTGGTTCAAGCATCTCTCCCGCAGCTACGACGCCTTCGCCTCCCTGAAGGCCGAGGCGTGCGAAGGCGCCGACCTCTGGGTGATCGGCCGCGCCGAGCCGGACCTCACCGGCGTGCGCGAGATCCGCGTCGACGAGCATTATCCGCTCTCCGACGAGCGCTGGCGCATGCACGCGGGGCGCATCACGCCGGTCTACGCCCTGACCGAGGGCCTGACCCAGCGCTTCGTGCGCGAGGCCGCGCACAAGGCCCTCGAGCTCGCCGCCGACTCCGCGCGCGACGTCGTCCCCGCCGAGCTGATCTCCAAGCGCCAGCTGCTCGCCGCCCCCCAGGCCCTGCGCGGCATCCACTTCCCCCGCTCGGAGGCCGAGCTCGAGGCCGCGCGCGCGCGCCTGGCCTACGAGGAGCTCCTCCTGCTCGAGCTCGCCTGGATCCTCAAGCGGCGCCAGACGCGCGGCCTGCTCAAGAAGTTCTCCTACGAGGTCAAGCGGACCCTGCTGACGCCCTTCCGCCAGAAGGCGGGCTTCGAGTTCACGCACGCCCAAAAGCGGGTCATCAACGAGATCTTCGACGACATGAAAAACCCGTACCCGATGACCCGCCTCCTCCAGGGCGACGTGGGCTCGGGCAAGACGGTCGTCGCGCTGTCGGCCCTTCTTCTCGCCGTCGAGAACGGCGGCCAGGGCGCGCTGATGGCGCCCACGGAGATCCTCGCCGACCAGCACCGGGCCACCCTCGACCGGTTCCTGATAGGCCTGCCGGTCAAGGTCGCCTCGCTCACCTCGCGCGTCCCCAAGAAGGAGCGCGAGAAGATCATGAAAGAACTCGCCGCGGGCGAGGTCGACATCGTCGTCGGCACGCACGCCCTCCTCGAGAGCGGCATCCAGTTCCCCCGCCTGCGCCTGGCCGTGATCGACGAGCAGCATCGCTTCGGCGTGCGCCAGCGAACGACTTTGCGGCAGAAGGGCAATCTCATCGATCTCCTCGTCATGACCGCGACGCCGATCCCGCGGACCCTGGCCCTCTCGCTGTACGGCGACCTCGAGGCCTCGACCATCGACGAGATGCCGCCGGGGCGCACGCCGATCAAGACCTTCTTCTCGCCCGAGGCCGAGGCCTTCGCGGCCGTCCGCCGCGAGGTCGCGGCGGGACGCCAGGCGTACGTCGTGTATCCCATCATCGAGGAGTCCGCGAACCAGGACCTGCAGTCGGCGAAGGCGGAATACGAGCGGCTCAAAACGACGGTTTTCAACGGAACGGAAGTGGGGCTCATCCACGGCGCCTTGTCGGGAAAGGCGAAAAGCTCCGTGATGGCCGATTTCGCCGCGGGACGAATAAAAATACTTATCGCCACCCAGGTCATCGAGGTCGGCATCGACGTGCCCAACGCGACGGTCATGGTCATCCAGAACGCCGACCGCTTCGGCCTCGCGAGCTTGCATCAGCTGCGCGGGCGCATCGGCCGGGGCGCCGCCGACTCGTACTGCCACCTCGTCGCCGACCCGCGCACCGAGCAGGCCCGGGCGCGGCTCGACATCATGACCGCGACCTCCGACGGCTTCAAGATCGGCGAGGAGGACCTCAAGCTCCGCGGTCCGGGCGAGCTGCTCGGCACCGCGCAAAGCGGCGAGCTCGCCCTCGCGGTCGCCGACCTGTTCAAGGACGCGGAGCTGCTCGGCTTCGCCCGCGCCGACGCCGACGAGCTGCTCCGGGCCGACCCCAAGCTGCAGGCCCCGGGCCACCGCGCGGTCCGCGGGCGCCTGATCGCGCTGTACCAGAGCCGCTGGAACTGGATCGACCTGGCCTGACGCTCCGGGCTCGTTCACCGGAAGTTGGGTGGAAAATCCCCGTCGAGCCTGCTACATGTTGAGGGACGACGGAGGTTGACCGTGAACATCCGATTGGCTCTCGCGACGGGGCTCATGATGGTCGTCTTCGCGCCGCGGCCCTCGACCGCCGGCGACGACGCGAGGAAGGAAAAGACGGACAAGGAAGAGATCCGCCTCGAGAGGAAGTGCGGCAACGAGGCCGGGAAGGACCTCCGGGACGCCGAACGGGACCGCAAGCACCTCCGGCGGGACAACAAGTGGGACGCGCTCTGCGCGCCGCCCGCGCCCCCGCCCCCTCCGCCGGTCGTCGAGCCCCCCGCCCAGGAGCCGCCCCCGCTCGTGCCGCCGCCGCTTCCCCCGCCGCCGATGTAGGCTGATTGGCCCTTCCTTTTAGGGCCGAAAGGCCGATGCCGCGCGGCGGCGTTCCGGTATAGACTCTGCGCATGAGAACGCGCGCGGCGCTGGCGTCGGCCCTCCTCGTCCTGGGCCCGTCCGCCGTCCGCGCCGGCGTCGTCGCGTCCCTGCGGGCCCTTCCCGGCGCGCCCGTTCCCGTCGTCGCGCTGTCCGCGCCGCTCGCCCGCCCCATGACCTTGCCCGGCGCCTTGATGCCGGCGCTCGCCCCCGCGCTCTCCGTGCCGAGCCCCTTGCCCGCCGCGCCCGCCCTCGCCGCGCCCGCGCGCCCGGCGGCCGCCGCCCCCGCGCTCGCCGCCGTTCCGGCGGCCATGACCGCCGTCCGGTCCTTGACCGCGATGGGAGCGGCGATCCCCGCGCTCCAGGCGCCCTCCCTCAACGAGATGTCCCTGCGCCTGTCCGCCGGGGCGGCCTTCGACGGGACGCGGCCGGACCCGGTCCCGGCGGGCGATCCCGCGGTCGACGCTTTCGTCCGCGAGCTGCTCGTCGTGCTGATCAAGGCCGGCGGCGATCCGACCAAGGCCGAGGCCGAGCTCATCGACGTCCTCGCCCGCGCCCACGCGGCCGGCCGGCTCGCCCCGGTCCTGCAGGCCCTCGTGGCCGACCCGCGCGTGATCCCGCACCTCCCGCCGATGCCGGCCGAGAAGCGCGCGCTGTACGCCGCCCAGTTCGCCTTCATGGTCGGCGCCGAGCTCGAGGGCGCCGGCCGCATCCCCGGCACCAAGCCCTTCGAGCCCTGGGACGACATGTCCCGCCGCCAGTCGGCGCTGATCGCCGCGAGCGCCTTCGCCCCGCGCGGCCCGGGCGAGGCCTCCTTGTTCGCCGAGCCCGGCTTCGTCAAGGAGTACGAGGCCCTCGCCGGGGCCGCCTTCACCGACGGGAACTCCGCCAAGCCCCTCATCGACGGCCCCGCCTCCTTCAAGGTCCGCTTCGGCCTGATGCGCAAGGCCAAGAAGAGCATTTTCATCCAGAGCTGGGCCTTCTACGACGACGCCACCGGCAACGCCGCCGCCGACCTGCTCATCGCCCGGAAGAGGGAAGGCCTCGACGTGAAGATCATGGTCGACGGCAAGACCACGGCCGCGCACGGCGCCGCCGTGCTGGCGCGCATGGCCGCGGCGGGCGTCGAGATCGTCTACTTCAACGACGCCGCCCGCAGGTACGACGGCCTGCACACCAAGATCCTGCTCGTCGACGGCGTCCACGCGATCGTCGGCGGCATGAACTTCGGCGACGACTACTCGCACATGGGCGCCGGCAAGAAATGGCGCGACACCGACCTGTACTACCGCGGCCGCGCCGCGGGCCAGACCGCGCGCTTCATGGCCGCGCTGTGGAACGCGCAGGTCGCGGCGCAGGGCCTGGCCCACGGCCTGATGGGCCCGCCCTCCGTCTTCCCCGCGAGCGGCAAGGCGCGCATGTCCTTCCTCGCCGACGGCCCCGAGGGCGAGGCGACGATCATGCTCGCCTACCTCAAGGCCATCGCCGGCGCGAGCGCCGTCATCAACATCGAGAACGCCTACCTGATCACGATGCCCCAGCTGCGCGAGGCCCTGCTGGGCGCGCTGCGCCGCGGCGTGAAGGTCAACATCCTGACCAACTCCGCGGAGAGCATCGACGAGCCGATCGTCATCGCGCCGATCCTCGCGAGCCTGCCCGAGCTGATCGCCGCCGGCGCGACGGTCTCCCTCAAGCGCGGCGACACCTTGCACAGCAAGTTCATGACGGTCGACGGCCTGTTCTCGATCGTCGGCTCCTTCAACCTGCACCCGCGAAGCCTCCGCTACGAGCACGAGCTGATCGTCAGCGCCCTCGACGCGCGCCTCGCCGCCGCGCTCGACCGCGCCTTCGCCGCCGACATGGCCGCGGCCCTGCCCGTGACCGACCCCGCCGCGCTGGCGATCCCCGACTCCCCCCTCAACCGCATCGTCCGCCGCTACCTGTTCAACCAGCTGTAGAACGGCGGTTTAACCACAAAGACACAAAGAGTATTCGTCGCGCGAACCAACGGATCTATGGTTAACGACGAATCCGTTGCCGTTGACTCTTAATCCGTTTCTTATGATGAGCCCTCTTCGTGACTTCGTGTCTTTGTGGTTCAATCCGTTCCCGTCTGTTATACTCATCCTCGTGCTCCGTCTTATTTTCCTGTTTCTTCTCGCCGCGCCCGCCCGCGCCATCGACATCGAGCGCGAGGAGTACCGCATCGTGGGCTGGAACAACGCCTGCTCGGTGGCCGTCGAGCGCTACGCCTACCCCGTCCTCGGCCAGGCCATCCACGGCGAGCCGATCACCTCGCGCATCGGCACGCTCGCCATCGTCACGAAGCTTCCCGTCGTGGAGACGCGCTGGGTGTACGAGGCCGACGGCGCCAACACCCACGACAAGATCGCCATCGCGGGCTTCCGCCGGAAGCTGCGCAAGGCCGGCTTCGACCGCCCCGGCTTCGAGGAGACGATCCGCGACGCCGAGACCGTCGACTCCCCCGGCTCCGCCGAGGTGATCCTCTCCACCGCGATCTTCGAGGCGCGCCCCGATTTCTGGCCCGACACGCGGGAGTGGCGCCTGGGGCGCGCCCACTACAATCCTCTGACCACCTGCGCCCTGCTGGTCTACGAGAAGATCGGCGAGCGAGACCGCTTCAAGTTCATCCTGACGCGCATCTACAACCCGAGCGCGCGCTCCGATCGCGGCCGGGCCCACACCACCAACGGGCGGCTGCTGTTCAACGCCGGAGACCTGCCCGGCGCGCTCGAGGAGACCGGGATCGGCGCCCGGATGGCCCCCGAGGTGGGCGGCACGCGCTACCACTACGCCGCGATGCTGGCCCTCAGCGGCCGGCTCAGCGCCGCCATGACCGAGCTGCTCGCCGCGGTCAAGCTCGACGGGAGCTTCGCCGCCAAGGCCGCGGAGGACGTGGACTTCGACTCCCTGCGCGTCCGCCAGGATTTCCGGGAGCTCATCCTCGACCGCAAGACCCCGCCTTCGCCCGGCTCCCCCTGACGTCCTCTGGCGTCCGGGGGCGGGAAACGCTATAATACCCGCGTCGCAGGCGAGGATTTGTGCCCGATTGCCCCAGCCGCTTAACGGGAGCTAAAAAGGCCCCCGAAAACCACGCTTCGCGGCGTGGTTTTTTCATTTAACGAGGGACATTGAGCCAAGGACGACACCTGTTCACCGATCGCGGCCGCGAGGACGAAATCCGGGAGCTTCTCCACCGTCGCCTGCTCGTGCTCGACGGCGCCATGGGCACCATGCTCCAGGCCCGCGACCTGAAGGCCGCC
>JAMPYD010000061.1 GCA_023700845.1 Elusimicrobiota bacterium
CGTCGCCGTCCGCCTCGCCCTCGAGCTCGCCGACGCCGAGACGATCTGCTATTACAGCCCCGACGGCAACGAGGACCCCGACGACATCCCGAGGATATTCGAGAAGATCGAGGCCGAGGGCCAGGATCTCGTGGTGGCCTCGCGCATGATGAAGGGCGCCTACAACGAGGAGGACGTCCACTGGTTCCGCCCGCGCAAGTGGGTCAACCAGCTCTTCACCTTGGCCGCCAACCTGCTCTGGAACCGCGGCCCGTACGTCGAGGACACGATCAACGGCTTCCGCGTCGTGCGCGCGGACTCCCTGCGCCGCTGCGCCTGCGACGCCGACGGCTTCCCGATCGAGTATCAGATGTCGATCCGCATGATGAAGCTCGGCTTCGTGATCGGCGAAATGCCGACGCACGAGTACCCGCGCCTCGGCGGCCAAAGCACGGCCGAGTCCTGGCCCACGGGCGTGGTCTTCGTCAAAACCCTCCTCCGGGAGATGTCGATGGGCCGCGGCGTGACCGCCGCCGCCGAAAAGGTAGAATTGACCCCCCATGGCTGACCTGCGGAAAGACCAGCGCGCGGACGCGGAGACCTACGCCCACCGGGCGATCGTCGCCTGGCTTCCGATCCTCTACCTGCTGATCTCCTCCCTGTTCTTCCTGCGCACCTACGACTCGGCGCAGGTGAAGATCTCGATGATGCAGATGGGCGGCGTCGGCCTGCTGACGATGTGGCTCGCGCGCCTGGCCGTCGCCGGGCGCCACGCCCTCAATAAAGAGGACCTCGTCTGCCTGTCCCCGTTCCTCGCCTACCTGGGCTGGGGCGTGTTCTCCTACCTGAAGGCGCCGTATCACATGTCGAGCACGGACTTCTTCCTGCGCCACATGTTCTACATGATCGTCGCCCTGATCACGATCTACGAGTTCGACGAGGCCGCCGTCGCGCGCCTCTTCAAGGTGCTGATCTGGACCGCCTGGATCGCGATCGGCTACGGCACTCTGCAGTTCATCGACAACTCGATGTTCCCGCGCGGCGTGGGCAAGGGCATCGACCCGTTCGTCTGGCGCGGCGCGTTCAGCGATCGCGTGTTCTCGACCTACGGCAACCCGAACTTCTACGGCGATTTCCTCGTCATCATGTTCCCGATCCTGGTCACCCAGTGGTTCAAGACGCGCCGCTGGAGCCTGATCGCCCTGATCGCCCTTCTTCTGCTCAACCTGATCAAGACGGGCACGAAGGGCGCGTGGCTCGGCTTCGCGATGGTCTGCTTCATCTTCGGCGTGATCGCCCTCGTGTTCTTCCCCGAGCAGAGCAAGCCCTACCGCAAGCGCCTGCTCGCCCTCGTCGCCGTCCTGGTCCTGGGCTTCGTCGGCTACACGGTCAAGGACCTGGCGGGCCGCGTGGTCTCGATCAACTTCCGCCTGTTCACCTGGGAGGCGACCTGGGAGATGATCCGCACCAACCCGTGGACGGGCTCGGGCGTCGGCTCCTTCCCGCCCCTCTATCCCGCCTTCCGCCGCCCCGCGATCTTCCACATCGAGGGCAAGCACAACACCGAGACCGACCACGCCGAGAACGAGTACCTGGAGCAGTTCTTCGACAACGGCATCCTCGGCTTCGGCATCTTCCTCTGGCTGGTCTACAGCACCCTCGTCGTCGGCTTCCGCTCGCTCGGCCAGCTCACGACGACCGCGATGCTCAAGGACGGCCGGCCTCCGCCCCGCGCCCTCGACCTGATCGGCATCATCGTCTCATTCATGGGCATGCTCGGGCACAACTGCTTCGACGTCAGCCTGCGCTTCGTGTCCTCGGGCGTCTACCTGGGCCTGCTGTCGGGCCTCATCGTCAACGTCGCGCGCGGCAAGGCCCTCTACGAGCTCCACGCGCGCGAAGCCGACGCTCCCGCCCTCCCCGGCGAGACGGCGTCCGTTTGGGCCACGCTCTCCGAAATGCTGATCTGGCCGCTGCGCCTGGCCGCGGCCGGCGGCGTCGTCTACTACGCCTTCATCAAGGGCTGGGGCCAGCTGCGCCAGGTTCCGTTCGGCGGCATGTTCGGGGAATTCTCCATGCTCCAGGGCCCGTTGGCGCGCGTTCCGGGCGGCGGCGAGCTGCTGCAGTGGTGGCTCGCCTGGGCCGTCTTCGGGGGCTGCATGCTGTGGCTCGGCTGGAAGATGATCCGCCTCTGCCTGCTCTCGGAGAACCCCGTCGTTCCGATGCTCGTGCTGGCGATGCTCGCGCCGCTGTACCAGTTCTGGGGCTACTTCAAGGCCGACATCCACCACAACGTGGCCATCTACTTTTCAAAAGAACGGCAGTGGGAGCCCGCCGTCGGGAATTACCTCATCGTCAACAAATTGAATCCCGACTTCGTGATGTCAAAATATTTTTTGGGTAATGTCTTCAACGACCGCTTCAACATGACGAAGGCGTATCTCCCCAACTGGGGGGACGTCGACAACCTCCCGCGCGACGACTACGAGCGCGCGATGTACTGGTACGAGGAGGTCCGCAAGCTCGCGCCGAACTACGTGCAGATGCACCACCAGATCGGGAACCTGCACCTGCGCCGCGCCGAGTGGGCGACCAACAACGGCCGCCCCGAGGAAGCCGAGAAGTACCTCGACATGGCGATGACCCGCTTCAAGCTCTACTACCAGATCGACCCGGTCTTCGGGCCGAACTACTACCGGATGGCGCAGATCCACATGATCCGCAAGCAGTACGACCTCGCGGTGAAGACCTATCAGGCGTTCATCGACGCCGCGCGCTGCGCCGCGGACGCGTCCCTGCTCGAGAAGCCCTACCTTCGCAACACCATCCTCTCCTACCAGTTCTACGAGAACATCGGCGGCCATTGGACGCACCGCCACGTCGGCGAGTCGAACCGCCTGCGCGAGTCCGCCGAGGCCTACACGAGCCTGGCCAACGCCCTGTGCATGGGCAACCGCTTCCCGGAGGCCGAGCAGGCCTACCGCATCGCCCTGTCCTACGACCCGAACTTCGAGATGGCCAAGAAGAACCTCGAGGTCAGCTACCGCCGCGCGCAGGCCGAGGGGCGCCTGAAGCCGGCGCCCGTGGCGCCCGGCACGCAGATCGTGCGCGGCCAGCCCGTCCCGACGGGCTGGATCATCGTCCCGAAGAAGTAGCGCCGCGCTAAGCGGCTTTCTTCGCGCGCAGGCGCGCGTTCTCGGCGTCGATCAGGGGATCGATCAGGGCGTACACCGCGCGCTCTTCCTCGGTCGCCAGCGCGCGATTGTGACGGGCGATGAGCCAGGCCTTGCGCGCCTCCTTCGCCAGGGACAGAAGCGGGGCGGGAACCATCGTCGCCTTGTAGACGGGCATCGCCTTGGCCTCGTCGCCGAGCTCCTTGAGCATGAACTCGCGGGCCTTTTCGGGCTGGAGGTTCTTGACGAGATAGGCCGCGATCTCGCGGACGATCTTGCGCTTCTCGGCCTCGAGTATGTCGGGCGGCGTGCCGCCGGCGACGAGCGCGGCCATGCCCTCGGGATACTCCTCGAGCCACTTGTGGGTGACCTGGCCCTCGTGGATGCGGCGGATGGCGAGGCGCTCGTAGATCACGCCGACCTCGACGCCGTCGGCGAGCATTCGCGCGTACAGCTCGTTGTCGAGGATGATCATGTCCGAGCGGTAATGGCCGTACTTCTTGTAGAGGGCCCGCGGGATGGCCAAATTGGTCGTCAGGTACGGCAAGAATTCCTCGCCGACGGCGTAGTGGCCGGGGACCTTGCCTTCCTCGATCTTCATTCCCGGAGGGAACGCCGTGCCGATCAGGCGATCGTACCGGTGCAGCCAGCCATCCGAAAAAACAAATCCGGCGTTCGGGCGGGCTTTGAAGAAATCGGCGAATTTTTGAAGCCGGTCCAACGTCCAAAAATCATCCGAGTCGATGTTCGTGATCCACGTCCCCGTCGCCATCTCGAGGGCCATGTTGCGGCAGGCCATGTTGCCGATGTTCTTGGGCACGCGCGTGTACTTGAAGCGCGGGTCCTTCGTCCAAGCCTTGATCATCTCCGGCGTCTCGTCCGCGGAGCCGTCGTCGACGATCAGGACCTCGTAGTCGCCGAAGGTCTGGCCGACGACGGTGGCCAGGGCCCCGGGCAGCATGTGCGCCCGGTTGTAGGTGGGCAGGACGATGGAGAAAAGGGGCTCGCTCACGCCAGCAGCGCCTCGACTTTGCCGGCGATCTCCTTGCCGACGGGGTTGGCCTCGGGGCCGAAGCGCGCGACGACCGTCCCTTCCTTGTCGACCAAAAATTTAGAGAAGTTCCAGGGGATGTCGCCGTTGAAGCCGCTCTCCGTGGTGAGGTACTTGTACAGCGGGTGGATCGCCGGGCCCTTCACCGAGATCTTCGAGTACAGGTCGAAGGAGAGGGCGAACTTGGTCATGCAGAAGCTCTTGATGTCGGCGTCGGAGCCGGGCTCCTGGGCGCCGAACTCGTTGGCGGGGAAGGCGGCGATGCGCAGGCCCTTGTCCTTGTACTTCTTGAACAGCGCCTCGAGATCCGTGTATTGAGGGGTGAAGCCGCACAGCGACGCGGTATTGACGATGAGCAGCGGGTGGCCCTTGTACTTCGAGAGCTTCGCGGGCTTGCCGTCGATGGTGTTCATCTCGAACTCGTAGACGCGGCCCTTGGTCTTGTCGGCTTGCATCGGGTTCACCTCGGTTTTTCGGGTCAAGGCGGCGCCCGCGGCGAACGCCGCCTCGGTCAGCCCCAGCTTGGCCTTGCGAAGGATATTCTTCACCGCCTGATTCTACCTTTCGTGCCGCTCTTCAAGCCACGGATCGGCGCGGTTGTGGTAGCCGCGCGTCTCCCAGAAGCCGGGCTTGTCCGCGGCGGAGAACTCGAGCCCGCGCAGGAACTTGCCCGACTTCCACGCGTACAAGGTCGGGATCACCATGCGCATCGGCCCGCCGTGCTCGAGCGGCAGCGGCGAGCCGTCGAGCTCGCAGGCGAGGATCGCGTCGGGGGCGGAGGCCTCGAGCAAGGAGGTGTTGGTGGTGTACTGCTCGGCGCAGTGCTGGATCACGAAGGCCGCCTCGGGCTTCGGGCGGACGAGCGCGAGCAGGTCGGTCATGAGCACGCCGCCCCACCGCGCGTCCATCTTCGACCACGTCGTCACGCAGTGAAAGTCGCTGACCGTGCTCGTCCTCGGCAGCGCGAGGAAGGCCTTCCAGTCCAAGGTCACCGGGTTCTCCACCTCGCCCCAGACCTTGAAGCTCCACTCCTTCTCGTCGAAGGGGGGATGCACGCCCAGGTCGAGCACCGGGAACCCCTTGCTCCACGTCTGCCCCGGCGGCAGCCGGCTCGTCGACCGGTTCTCCTCCCGGACGGCCATGTCCTTCCTGAACCGTTCCAGCATCCTCGCCTTCGCGGCGATCATCTTCTCGTTAAACACCGGATATTGGGGGTCAGGCACGCAAATTCGTCGAATTCTTTTCGACGATCCAGCGGGCGGCGGACAGTATGTCGCGGCGCACGGTGTCGGGCTTGGCCTTGTAGGCCTTGTCCTTGCCGGCGTTGCCCGTGAGGACGAGGACGGAGGCGCAGCCGGCCCGGCGGGCGCACTCGATGTCCGAGGTCTTGTCGCCGATCATGAAGGAGCCCTTCAGATCGAGCCCGAACCGCTTCTTGGCGGCCAGGAGCATCCCGGTCCCGGGCTTGCGCCACGAGTGGCCGCTGTCGGGGCCGTGCGGCGAGTAGTAGAGCGCGTCCCAGCGCGCCCCGGCCTTGGCCAGTCGGCGCTTCAGCTCGGCGTGGATCCCGCGCACGGCCGCCTCGGTGAAGTAGCCGCGGGCGACGCCGGACTGGTTGGTGACGATGACGATCTTGAAGCCCGCCGCGCGCAGGAGCTTGAGCGCGCGGGGGGAGCCTTTGAACACGGACAGGCCGTCGGTCGACGCCAGGTAGTCCGCGTCGCGGATGAGGACGCCGTCGCGGTCGATGAAGACGGCCTTGGGGCGGGGCTTCATCCCCCGATTCTAGCTTTTCCGCCCTTATTTACCGAGGGCGGCGGCCCAGTCGAGGACGCGCAGCCACAGGCGCCGCAGGCGCTCGGCCGGAGTCAGCCGCGCGGGACGCACGCCGAGATGGCGCAGGACGGCGCGCTGGACGGCGGGCGTGACCTCGGCCGGAACGGAGCCGGAGCCCGCGAAGACGGACCTCCCGTCGGGCCGGAGCAGATAGGAGTAGCCGCCGAGCCCGGAGCGGTCGCGTCCCGGGGGCACCGCGTCGCTGTGGCCGCGCACCCCCCAGGAGCCCAGGGAGAACGCGTTGAGCACGCGCGCCGTGTTCGTTTCGAAAATGCCGATCACGGGGCGCTCGTCGGTCTGGCTGACGGCCTTCAGCAGCTCGCCGGCGCCGAAAGCCCGCGTGTCGATGAGGCTTTCGCCCAGCTTGACGAACGGCGTGCCGGGGACCTCGATCCACGGCTTGAGGGGGCCCGCGCCGTCGAAGGACACCGCCGCGGCGCCGAGAGACGCGGCTCCGGCCAAAGCGGCGGGAGCGGCGCGGACGGGCGCCTCGACGACGCCCGCGGAGGCGGGCGCCGTCAGCAAGAGGACGAGCCAGAACTTCACGAATACATTATGAAGGGAAAAGACGCGTTCCCGTAAGGGTCGAAAGGCCCCGGAACCCGCGCGGAAGGGCCTAGGAGAGGCGGCGGCGGGCGGCTTGGAGGAGGTTTCGGCCGAGGCTGAAGGTCATGCGGAACTTCTCGAAGGAGTCGCGGTCGTCGGTGCCGAAGCGTAGCATGGCGAAGGGGTCCGAGCCGGGCTTGACGAAGCCGGCGACGGTGGTGAGGCCGCAGCGGAAGCCGGCCTCCTGGAGCAGGCGCGAGGTGAGGGGGCTGAAATCGTCGTAATCGCCGTTGGGGTAGCAGAACAGGTCGCAGGGACGCTGGATGTTCTTCTCCACGAGCGCCTTGGAGCGCGCGAGCTCGCGGCGGCCTTCCTCCTCGCCGAGCAAGGTGACGATGGTGTGGGTGTGCGTGTGGCTGCCGATCTCGACCAAGCCCGAATCGGCCATCTCGCGGGCCTGCGCCCAGGTCACGGGGCGGTAGTTCTCGGGCGCCGAGGCGTCGAGGATCAGCTTGCGCCCGAGCTCGGCCTCGACCGGGGCGATCAGGCGCTCCCGCTCCTCGGGAAGCATGTCCTTGGCGCGGCGCTGCAGGCCTTTGAGGACCTCGCGGCGCGCGGAGGGGTCGCCGGGGGCGCCCGCGAAGGCGTGCTCGAGGCGGTCGGGCCACAGCGGGACGCGCTCGTCGACGAACTGGGTGGCGACGAACAAGGTCGCGCCGGCCTTGGCCTCGCGCAGGGCCGGAAAGCCCAAAGTGTAGACGGACTCGTAGCCGTCGTCGATGGTCAGCGCGACGGCGTAATCGGGCAGGGCCGGCCCGCCCGACAGCGAGGCGGCGACCTGGCGCAAGGTCACGATATGGCAGTTGTCCTTGAGAAAGGCGAGCTGGCGGACGAAGGTCGATTGCTGAAGCCGGTTGCCCTGGTAATTGACGATCCCGTCGGAGGGCCGGTCGGTGAAGCCGTGATACATGAGGACGACGGCCTGGCGGCGGCGCAGCCAGCGCAGGGGCCGGTCGAGCCCGAGGGCGAGCGCCGTCTTCAGGAGGGCCGTCTTCACGGGAACATGAGGTCGTGGTCGCTGTCGAGCGCCTGCGTGGGAAGGCCCTCGAGCAGGGCCCGGCCGACGGCCGCGTCGTCGCTGTGCCACGCGAAGCGCAGACCGTAGCCGCGGGGCAGGCGCCACGAGGCGGCGGCCAGCAGCTCCGGGTCGTTGGTCGCCATCCAGGCGCTGACCGCGCCCTCCTCGACGGCCCAGCGCGCGAAGCCCGCGACGAGCCCCGCGCGCGCGGCGGCGGCGCCGGGGCCGACGTGGACGAGATGCGCGCGGCGGCGGCCGAGGCTGTCGAACAGGCGGACGACGGCCTTCACGCCGGCGTGCTCGGCGAGGCGGTATTCGGCGGCGCGCGGGTTCTCGTACAGCCGCCAGCGGACCCAGTCCTCGTCGCGGACGACGCGGACGGGGGAGGGCGCGGGGTCGTCGAGCAGGCGCGCGAGCTCGGCGGGAGAAAACGGCAGCGGGCCCACGGACGGCCGCGGCGCGCCCGCCAGCAGGAGGCGGTAGGCCGGGCGCGCGGGACCGAGGATGGGAAGCGAGCGCACGCCCGCGTCGAAGCGCTCCCGCCAGCCGAACTTGCGGAAGACGCGGATCGAGCGCTCGTTGCAGAAGGTGACGCGGTCGGGACAAAGGGCCATCCACGCCTTCGTCAATTCCGCCCCGAGGCCCTTGGCCTGATGCTCGGGAAGGATCTTGAAGTCGACGAACCAGATCGCCGTCTCGCGCACGCCGCCGCGCTCGAGGACGACGGGAATCGCGCCGGCGTGGCCGACGACGCGCCCGCCCTCGGCGAGGACGAGCGGCTCGATGCCGGGAAATCTCCCGACCCGGTACAGCCAGCGCCAGTGCTCGGAGAGGAACGCCGCCCGCTCCGGAAAGGCGTCGGCGTAGAAGCGGCGCAGCGCGCCTTCCTCTACGCTCGA
>JAMPYD010000062.1 GCA_023700845.1 Elusimicrobiota bacterium
CGCCTCCCAGCCCGGGTACCAGTTGTCGAGCAGGACGAGCCAGCCCGGGCCGTCGGCGTCGGTCTCGACGACGACGGAGTTCGCGCCGTCGGCCGCGATCCGCGCCGACCCCCGGCTCTTCGGAAACGAGGCCGCGGCCCCGTCGTCGAGCCAGACGAGCTTCGCCGGCTCGAAGCCCGGCGCGCGGACGGCGGCGAGGACCTCCTCCGGGCTTCCCGCCCGGGCCGCGGTCACGAACAGCGCGCGCGGAGCGGGCGCGGGGGCCTTGAACACGAGCAGGCCGCCCTCGTGGACCTTCGCCCAGCCCTTCGGCGCGGCCGCGGCGTGGCGCGGCGTGGCGCCCACGGCGCCGACGGCGAGCAAAGCGGGGTTCGGGGGCATGGCCGCCGCGCCCGAGTAAAAGTCGAAATCCGAGGCGCCGCCGGTCACGAGCTCCTCGTAGCGCCGCGGCGCGGTGAAGTCCCGGCCGCGCGCGTCGCGCAGGCGGAAGGGCATGCCCAGGTTCGGCTCGAGCGCCCGCCCGAGCGCGAACGCGCGCCCCTCGCCCGCCGCGGCCTTCAGCGCCGCGATCGCCGGCGTCTCCGGATAGAAGGTGGACGCGGGCGCGGACGGATTGACGTCGAGGGCGGGGATCAGGCAGAACAGCCCCGCCAGCCACGGGGCCCAGGCGCGGCGGCGCGGCTCGAGCACCCGGTCCGCCGCGAAGCACTCGGCGGCGAACAGCGCCATGACCCAGAACGCGAAGGCGCTCTCCGCCGGCCTCAGCTCGTCGACGGCCCCCCAGACCTTGAGCCAGTACAGCGCGATCGCCGCGGCGGCGGCGGCCCCCAGGAGCCACCCCAGCGGACGGCGCTCCCCGGGCTTCAGGTCCGAAAAGCTCAGCTCCGTTCCCAGGCCGGCGAGCACGGCGACGCCGAAGGTCCAGAGGAGCAGAAGCCGCGTCGGGTTCGCGGCGGAAAAGCCCGGCAGGCTCTTCCACAGCCAGGGCAGGGGCGGCGCGCCGAGGGCGGCCAGCAGCCCGAACAGCGCCAGCCCCGCGTGGAACAGGACCTCGCCGTCGCGGCGGCGGCGGACGACGGCCAGCGCGGCGAAGGCGAGCGGGATCAGCCCGGTCCAGGCCGCGCGCTCGATGAAGTTGCTCTCCGGGCCGAGGCCGAACAGGCCGGCCAGCACCTCGCCGCCGAGCGCGGGCGAGCCGCTCGCCAGCGGCATGAGCAGGTGCAGCGGCAGCCACGGCGACAGATGCGTGTCCCAGCGCGCCAGGGACCGCGCGGCCGCGGCCGTCGAGCTGAGGCCGTGGTACTCGAGGTACGGGAGCAGGGCGGGCGCGGCGAGCGCCGCTCCGAGGACGGCCGCGAGCGCGGCCCAGCCGAGGAAGCGCGGCCTTCCGCCCGAGAGGAACACGCCGTAGGCGGCCGCCGCGCCGAGCACGTGGAGCATCGTCGGGGGATGTCCGCCCAGCAGCGCCAGGCCGGCGAACAGCGCGAGGAGCGCCGCCTCGCGGGCCGAGGGCCGGTCCGACAGCCGTCCCAGCGCCCAGAACAGCGCCGGTAGGAGGCAGGCGGTGAGCGCGTGAGGATGGCCGAGCCAGGCGGCCATGAAGCCGCCCAAGGCGAAGACGACGGCGCCGAGGACCGCGCCGCGCTCCGAGGCGCCCAGGCGCCGCAGATGCAGCCCCGTGAAGACGCCGGCGCAGAACAGCTTGAGGAACGCGGCGAGCAGGGAGAACGGCGCGGCGGGCAGCCACAGGAGCCCGGCGTGCAGAGGATGAAACGGCGCGGCCTGGATGCAGGCGGCGAACGGCGCCCCGGCGAGGATGAAGGGATTCCACAGCGGGAAATGCCCCGCCAGGAATTCCTCCCGCATGAACTGGCGCCACGGGGCGAGGTAGAGGAGCTGATCGGCCAGCAGCCCGGTTCCGGGACGGGGCGGGAGCACCGAGTTCCACGGCGGCACCCGCCACAGGGCCGCGGTCGCGAGCAGGCCTTCCCCGCGGAGGAGCGCCGGCCCGATCAAGGCCAGCGCGGCCCCGCCCGCGGCCCAAAAGAGGGTGGTCCGGCCCCGATTCGTCGGCATCTTAACAGAAAGTAGTAAAATGAGGCCCATGAGAGCACGAATCATCGCCGCCCTGGCTTTGCTCGCCGCCGCCTCCCCGTGCTTCGCCGAGACGTCCTCGTTCGCCGCCAACGAGCTCCGCTCCGCGAGCGCCAAGGACCGCCTCCGGGGCATCCGGACCACGCTCAAGGACGGCAGCGACGGCGCCAAGCGCCACTCCGCGGCGGTCACCGCCGCCTTCAAGGGCACGCCCGATTGGGCCGTCGCGACCGAGGCGTTCTACGCGCGCAAGACGGACCTGGTGGCCCGCGCCGAGGCGCTCGAGGCCCGGATCGACGCCGCGATCGGCCGCAACGCGCCCGAGCGGGCCGAGGACGTGACGAAGGCGCTCGAGGACGTCTTCAAGTACGAGGCCGTCCTGCGCTCCGACTACGAGTTCTACATGAAGCTGCCGAAGCTGGCCGATTCGCCGGAGCCGCAGCGCCACGCCGCGCAGGCCGCGATGCGCCTGCTCGGCTCGACGGGGGATTACCCCGTCTCGCTCGCCTATTTCCTCGACAAGACCCCGAACCGCCCCCCCTTCGCGCCGCTGCCCCCCGGCGTGATGTCGATCCGCCACCAGGACGCCGACGCGAAGCCCTCCCGCTAGCCGCGGGACTGCAGCTCGGGCGTGATGAAGATCAGCAGCTCGGTCTTGTCCTTGCTCTTCGTCTTGTTCTTGAACAGCCAGCCGAGCAGCGGGATGTCCTTGAGGAACGGGATGCCGTTCTCGGAGTCGATGGTCTTGTCCTTGATCAGGCCGCCGATGACCACGGTCATGCCGCTCTCGACGGAGACCTCGGTCGTCGCGACGCGCTCCGTCGTGATGGGGTTGTCCGACTGGAAGCCGACGAACTCGGACACGCCGACGCGGATCTTGAAGGAGATGACGTTGCTGCCCGGGGAGACGATCGGCGTGACCTCGAGGTCGACGCCTTCCGGGATGTACTGCACGCTCTGGGTGGTCGCCGTCTGGCTGACCTGGGAGATCTTGACCGGCAGGTTCTGACCGACGTGGATCTTCGCGGTCTTGTTGTTGCCCGTGAGGACCATCGGTTCGGAGATCGTCTTGCTGCGGGAGTCGGCCTTGATGAAGTTGAGCAGGGCGTACAGCGACGTCTTGTCCATCACCGAGGACACGTCCAGGATGCCGCCCGTCGGGGCCTTGACCGTGGCCTGGCTGGTGTTGACGAGCCCGGCCGCGTTCGTGGTGAAGTTGGACATGTCCTTGATGCTGCGGACCGTCCCGCCCGTGCCGAACTTCGTGCTCCCGGACCAGTTGATGCCCCAGGTCAGGCTGTTGCCGGCCTGGACCTCGATGAGGCGGGCCTTGATCGCGATCTGAGGCGAGGGGATGTCCAGCTGGCCGATCATCACCCGCATCTTGTGCAGGGTGTCGTTGGTGGACGTCACGATCAGCGAGTTGGAGGCGTTGTCGATGGAGATGATCGTGTTCTCCATCTCCTTCTTGTCGAGGATGGTCTTCAGCGTCGACTGCACCTCGAGCGCGAAGCGGTAGCGCAGCGGGAACACCTGCACCAGGACCGGCATGTTGGCGATCCGGATGACCTCGATGACGTTGACGCTGCGCTGGATGGCCACCAGGCCCATCTGCTCGAGCATGATGCGGAAGGCCTCGTCGAACGGCACGGCCTTGAGCTGCATGTTGACCCGCCCGCCGACCCCCGGGGCCGCGATGATGTTCTTGTTGAACTTCACGGCGAAGGTGCGCAGGATGCCGATGATGTCGGCGTCCTTGAAGTTGAAGTCGATCGGGTCGGCGTTGAGCGACTCGACGAGCGCGTTCATGCTCGGCTGGGGGCTCACCGTCTTGAGCATGGTCGGGGAGCCGTCGGCCGCCAGGGCGGGGTTGGGCAGAGGAACGTCGCGCTGGAGCTCCGGCTCGAGATCGGTCAGGCGCGCCGTGCCGGTGCTCGTGGCGGGGAACTGGGCCCAGGCCATATTGCCCTGCAGGAGAACGAGGGCCATCGCGGCGGACACGATTTTCGCGGGTTTCATCTTATCATCCTTTCAGAGTCGTCGTTTATTTCGGCAGGTCGATCAGGTACACCCTGCCGTTGGCCGTCAGCGCGAGCGAATTATCCCTTATTTCCGAGCGCACTCCGGCGACTTCTTCCTCGTCGCCGTTGTACAGCCGCCCGCCGCGGGCGACGAAGACGGTCCCGTCGCCGTTGAGCATCACGTGCGTGTTGCGGGCGTCGCCGAAGACGCCGGAAATGGTGAGCCGCGCCAGGTAGGCGAAGGGATTCTCCACGCGCTTGACCGGGGCGGCGGGCTTCTTCTTCGCCTCGAAGCGGAGCTCGGCCTCCGCCTGCTTGCGGGTCGCCGCCTCGAGGCTCTGCTCCATCGCGGTCTCTTGGTTGACGGTGTTCACGGCCCGGACGGCGTACACGCTCAGGGCCGCGGCCGCGATCGCCGGCCCCGCGATCAGCCGCCAGAATCCCGGCGAGACGTCCCGGATGATGGCCGAGCGCCGCGCCTTGCGGGGCACCAGGTTGATCCGGGACTGGCCCCAGCGCCGGAGCAAGGTGTTGCTCAAGGCCAGCCCGCAGGGGCCGGCGAGCGCGGCGGGCAGCTTGATGACCCCGAGGCTCCCGTCCTTGGCGGCCGTGTTGACGATCGGGCGGAAGACGTCGACCTCCAAGCCGGTGTCGGCGGCCAGGCGCCCGGCGAGGCCGGCGAGCTCCGCGCTCCCCCCCGCCAGCACGAGCCGGCGGACCGGAGGATAGCCCGCGGGGCGGCGCTCGAGGAACACGTCGAGCGTGCGCTGGATCTCGGCGGTCAGGTCCTTCACCGCGGGCTTCAGCGCGCGGGCGACGCGCGCCGCGGCCGCCTCCTCCTCGGGGGAGCGGTTTCCGGGGACGGACAGTCCGTGGGCGAGCTTGAGCCGCTCGGCCTCCTCGAGGTCCACGTCGAACTCCCGCTTGACGGCCCGGGTGAACGCGGCGCCGGCGATGTTGACGACGCGGGCCGCCCTCGGGGAGCCGCCCTCGAGCACGACGACGCTCGTCGCGGACGCGCCGATGCCCGCCAGGACGACCGTCTCGTCCGCCTTCTTCCCCTCGAAGAACTGATAGGCGTTGACCAGGGCCAGCGCGTCGTTGACGATGACCGCGGGGCGAAGCCCGGCCTTGCGCGCGACGTCCATGCCGTCCCGCACGGTCTTCTTCTGCGCCATCGTCAGCATCATCTCCGGGCGCGGCGGCTTGACGCCCTTGGCGCTGTCGAGGGGCAGGGCCGAGACGATCGCCTCGGACTCGTCGAACGGGATCAGGGCCCGGGCCTCGGGCGGCAGGCCCGCGTCCGGGGAGAACTCGTGGCCGGCGGGAAGCGTCAGGAAGCGCAGGATGACCGTGTTGCCCGAGAGCGAGATCGAGGCGTTGCGGGGCTTGAAGGCGTGCTCGGCCATGAGCTCGCGCACGACGCGGGCGTAGACCTCGGACTTCTCCTCCTCCGTCTTCGCGCCGGACAGCTCGCGCCAGACCTCGCGGCTCGCCGAGCCGATCACGGTGAGGCTGCGCTCCTTGGCCTTCATGCTCAGGACCTTGACCGCGAACGTGCCGAGGTCCACGGCGAGCAGGTCGCCGGAGTACAGCAGGGAGCGCACGGCCGCGGGCTTTTTCATTGTCTCGCGTAGCTCTCCGACCACGAGCCGTTGACGCCCGTCGTCCAGCGGACGTGGTCGATGAGGCCGCCTCCTCCGAGGTCGTAATGCACCCGCCCGTGCCCGTCCGTCGTGTTGCTGCTGATCCGGACGCTGTCCGCGCAGAAATGGCCGTACAGCTCCTGCGCGAGCTCGAACTGCGCCTGGGAGCCCTCCAGATACGCGTGGAACGGGGTCACGCAGTTGAGCTTGACGACGTTGCCGGGGTTGGTGCTGTAGAAGTGGACGCGCGCGGGAATCTTGCTGAGGTTGTTGAACTGGCAGTTCGGGCCGGTGAAGAAGTTGTTCTTCACGTAGATCGCGGCGGTGCCGCTCGACGTGTCGACGTTCAGGATGCCGTCGATCGTGATCTTCTTGAAGAAGTAGGTCCCGGTCGACAGGGTCACCGTCTGGCCCGCGTTCACGGTCAGGGCCTGGGCGCCGGCGTTGTACGCGCTCAGGGGCGAGATGCCGGTCAGGTTGTCGTTGACGGCCTCGCAGGTCGGGCAGTCGAAGGACATCAGGGGCAAGGTCACCGTGGTCAGGCTCACCGCGTCCGCGACGCAGTCGGCCGCGGGAATCGAGCCCTGCGCGATGACCGAGCCGTAGATGTGCGGGGGCGGGCAGGCCTCGCCGGTCACGCTCACGCTGTTGTTGCTGCGGACGTTGGCGCCGGTCGTGAACTCGGTGGCCGACGGCGTCAGCGTCGCCGTGATGTCGTAGGCGTCGACGCTGCCCTCGACGACGAGCGCCTTGTCGGCCATCACCGCGTACGGGCAGGCCCCGGCGGCGTACTCGACCTGGGCCGAGACGGTCTTGACCGCGCGGCCGGTCAGCAGCAGGGGCGCGGAGTAGCCGGTCGAGACGATGAAGGGCGGATCGGCGCTCGACAGCGTGACCGTGTAGTACCCGCCGGCGAAGGCCTTCTGGGTGAAGCCGCCGCGCCACAGGGGGTTGAGGTAGACGCCGTGCATCGCGTCCTCGAGGCCGGCCTCGGCGATCGCCTGGGCCTGCGCCTGGCGGGCGTCGTGCACGACGGCGTGCACCTGGGCCCGGGCGGAGGCGTACACGATGACCGCCGTCATCGCGAACACCGTCATGATGAGCACGTTGAGGACCAAGGTCGAGCCGGCGCGGCCGCGGGGGAAGGTCTTCATGGGTGGTTGCGCAGCAAGGTCCCGGAGAAGAGCCGGTAGTCCTTCTGCTTGTTCGTCGCGCCCGCCACCGTCACCAGCGCCGTCACCAGCCGCGCCGAGGCCGCCGAGGTCGACTCGAAGATCAGCCCGTTGCCGTCCAGGTTGTAGTAGTTGACCGCGATCGACGTGACCTTGTCGGCGTGCAGGCCGGAGGCGCCGCCCTTGTCGAGGATCAGGTTCCCGCCCGAGACGTAGTAGCTCGTCAGGATCGACGAGCTCGACGTCAGGACGCCGACCGAGTCGGCGTCGAGCGCCGAGACCTCGTAGGCGGCGCGGCCCGCGCGCACGATGCCCGCCGCGGAGGCCTCTCCCCCCATCGCCTTGCGCGTCCGGGTCAGGGAGTCGTTCTGCCGGACGGAGTGCGTGTAGGTCATGATGCCGGCCTTGAGGATGCTGGCCGAGACCGCGCCCATGATCGTCGCGGTCACGAGGCCCACGAGGAGCTCGACCAACGTCAGGCCGCGGGAGTTCATCGGTTGGTGACCAAGGTGCTCATGCAGGAAGGGGATATCTTAGCCGTTCGGGTGCAGACGGTGATCATCTTGCGGTCGGTCGCGGCCGCGGAGACGGCGAGGGCCGCGTCCACGTAGGCCACCGCCGCCGTGCGCGTGTACATCCGGAAATCCGGCAGCGCCCGCATCACCGGGTCCACGGCCGGGGACTCGGTCCAGCCGTTGAAGTCGTCGACGTCGTCGAAGGTGCGCTTGTCCGCCGGATTCTCCACGCCGTCCGTCCCCAGGGCCGACGGCGCCGAGATGTGGCCCCCGGCGGCCGCGGTGCGCTCGTCCCACCGGCGCAGGCGGATCTCCTCCAGCAGCTCCGTGGAGAGATAGGTCGCCGCCTGCAGGCCCTCCGTGTTCGTCCCCGCCCGGATCGCGATGATGAACACCGGCACCAGCGCCACGAGGGCGAACACCAGCAGGACGTAGGCGATCGTGACCTCGACCAGCACGAAGCCGCCCCGGCTCATTGGATGCCGCCCGCCATGTCGAACATCGGCAGGAGCACCGAGATCGCGATGCCGCCGACCATGATGCCGAGGACCACGATGAACAGCGGCTCCATCGCGGTGAAGATGTTCTTGACCGCCGTGTCGGTCTCCGCCTCGTAGAAGCCGGCCACGCGGTTGATCACCTCGGGCAAGGTCCCGGTCTTCTCGCCGGTGGCGATCATGCCGATGACGACCTTCGGGATATGCTGGCTCTGCGACAGGGACACCGACAAGATCTTGCCCTCGCGGACCTCGGTGCCGACCTTCTCGAGGAGCATCTCGAAGATGCGGTTGCCGGCGGCGGCCTTCGCCAGCTCGAGCGCGAAGAGGATCGTCACGCCGCTCTCCAGCAGCGAGCCCAAGGTGCGCAGGAAGCGGGTCAGCACGATGTTGCGGATCAGCACGCCGATCAGCGGCAGGCGCAGCAGCGCGCCGTCGACGGTCTCCGCGTTGCGCGGGCTCTTGGCCCAGGCGCGGAAGGAGAACCACGCGGCCATCCCGGCGAGCAGGAACACGTACCACGACTCGCGCAGGACGGCCCCGCCGTAGATCAGCAGGCGCGTCGGCCACGGCAGGACGA
>JAMPYD010000063.1 GCA_023700845.1 Elusimicrobiota bacterium
GGCGAGGCTCACGGTCTTGCCGGCGAGGTCCTGAAGGACGAGGTCGGGCGCCTGGCGCGAGCCCGCGGGTTCGCCGCAGGCGGCCAGGCCGAGAACGACGACGGCGAGAAGGATCTTATTCATGGCGCTCGTAACAGCATAACATAAGCCGCCCATCGCCCCCAGAGGGGCGATGGGCGGTTGTTCAGTTGACGGCTTAGCAGCCGCAAGGCGTCTTCGGACCCATGGTATTATGCCTCCTGTTTGACGGTTTTATGCTGCACCAAAATCTGCTTCGCGACCTTGCCCACTCTCGAGAACACCGTCGCGTCGCGGCGGGAGCGGGCGAGCATCATCGCGCCCTCGTACAGCGCCACGATCGACTCCGCCGTCGCGCGCGCGTCGAGCTCCGGCCTGAAGTAGCCCTTCGCCTTGCACCGCTCGAGGCAGGCGGACAGCCCCGCGGCCCACTCGTCGAAGAAGCCCGCCACCTTCAGACGGAACGTCTCGTCCAGATCGCTCATCTCCAGGGCGATGTTACCCACGAAGCACCCCGCCTTGCAGCCGTTGCCGTCGAAGAGCCGGCCCGCGGCGGCGAACATCTCGGCGACGGCGTCCTCGGGAACCGCCTGCGCGCACACCGGCTCGACCTTGCGCGACTGGAACTCCTTGATCTTGTAGTCGAGCACCGCCAGCGCCAGCTCCGACTTCGAGCCGTAGTGGTGAATCAGGTTGCCCTTGGTCATCCCGCACGCCTCGGCGATCTCGTCCAGGCAGGCATGGTTGTAGCCCTTGAGGTGGATGATGTGCTCCGCCTCTTGGAGGATGCGCTCGCGGACGGCTGGATCTGCTTTTCGGGCCATAATTGATTGACTGACCGTTCAGTTAATTAATTATAACCGGGGTTCCGGGCGGTGTCAAGTCTCTATTTTATGTCGGGATGACGCCGACGCCGGCCTTGACCCCGGAGAGGTCGTACACCCCGCCGCGTCCGAAGCCGACGCCGCGCGTGGGGTTCTTCGCGAGCCACAGCGGGGTGTCGAGGTCCACGAACTTGACCCCGCCCAGGCCCGCGGCGAGATGCGCGGCCGCGCCCATCGCGAGCGGCGTCTCCACCATCCCGCCGACCATGACGCCGAGCCCGGAGGCGCGCGCGATCAGCCCGCAGTCCCACGCCTCGAGCACGCCCATCTTCATGAGCTTGAGGTTCAGCACCTGCGCGGCGCCCGTTCGCGCGAGCTTGAGCGCGTCGGCGCGGCCCCTCAGGGATTCGTCGGCGGCGACGGGGACGCCGCACCTGCGGTGAAAGGCGATCAGGCCCTTGAGGTCGTCGGCCTCGGCGGGCTGCTCGAACAGGACGGGGCGGATGCCCCGCGCGCGCAGCAGGGCCACGAGCGCGAGCGAGTGCGACGGCCCGTAGCCCTGGTTCGCGTCGAGCGTCAGGGCGGCGCGCGGATGGGCCTTCGCGACGGCGGCGACGCGCGCGGCGTCCTCCCGGGCGGTGAACCCCACCTTGATCTTGATCACGCGCACGCCGAGCGCCCGGATGCGGCGCGCCGCGGCGTACGCCTCGTCCGCGCCGCCGAGGGTGACGGTCACGTCGGAGACGACGCGGTCCGTCGCGCCCCCGAACAACGTCCGCAGCGGCAGGCCCGCGCGCCGCGTCCAGGCGTCGAGCAGCGCCGTGCCCAGGGCGGCGCGGGCGGCGCCCGCGTGCCGCGGCAGGGCCTCCTCGAGCTCCTCGAGACGGGTCCGCCACGCGGCGGCGTCCCGGCCGAGCCAGCGCCTCCCCGCGCTTCGCACCTGCCGCTCGGACTTCGCCGCGGTTTCGCCGTTGAAGGCGGGAAACGGGGAGGCCTCGCCGTGGCCGGCCGTGCCGTCGGCCAGGCGCAGGCGGACGAACACGGTTTCGAGCACGGAGGAGGAGCCGCCGGCGATGGCGAACGGCGCGTTCATCGCGACGCTCACGGGACGGGCGTCGATGGCGACGATCTCCGCGCCGCCGCGCCTCATGGAAGGGTCGTCACGACGCAGGCGTCGGAGAACGACATCCCGTGGATCGTCGCCCCCTGGCGCTCTGGGATCAGGAACAGCTCGTGCGGGGAGAAGATCGAGTCCCGGGTCAGGTCGTACAGGCGGGGGGAGTCGACGACGACGAAGCTTCGTCCGTCGTCGTCGAACTGGATGTCGCGGCCCTTGTTGCCCTCGTGCAGCCAGAGATCGTCCTGCTTGACGAAGACGCGGGCGCGGCCCGACTCGGGCGGCGACATGACCGCCAGCGCCTGCGCGGCGTGGTAGACGACGCGGAGGAACGCGGACTGGGTCTTGTTCGCCTGCGCCAGGCGCAGGCCGTCGGCCTCGGTGTCCCATCGCCCGTGCTGGGCGGCCTCGCCGTCGCGCGCCTCCACGATGAGGGCGCGGCGCATCGAGATGTCCTTGTCGAGGGTGATCGCGCGCTTGGCCCCGGGCCGCGCCCCGAGGCTGATCTCGGTCGTGACCGCGCCGCATTCGCGGCGCGGGGGATCGGTCACGCCGGTCGAGGGGGGAAGCGCCGAGGCGCCGATGAGGTCGGAGAGGGCCAGGCGCAGCTCCTTTTCGAACTCCTGGTAGCCGCCCTCTCCGAGGCGGTCGAAGACGATCCGGCCGCGCCGGTCGATGAGATACAAGGCGGGCCAGCCTTCGTTGGCGTAGGACTTCCAGATCCGCCGGTCGCTGTCGAGGACGACGGGGTAGTCCGCGCCGTACCGCTTGAGGACGTTCTTGGCCCAGACCGCCTCGCGATGAAAGTCGAGGTCCGGCGTCAGCACGCCGATCACCATGACCTGGGACAGCGCGTAGCCGTCGAACCAGGCCTTCAGCGCGGGAAGCACCCGGACCGAATTGATCGAGGTCGGATTGATGAAGGCGACCACGACGACCTTCCGGTCGCGCAGGCGGGACATGGACAGCTGGGTCGCGTTCAGCCAGGCGCTGACGGGCGGGAACTCGGGCGCGGGCGGATTGATCGGCCGCTCGGCCCGGACGGCCCCCGCGGCGAGCAGAAGCAGGAGGAGGGCCTTCACTCCGTCCCCGTGTCGCGCCCGGTCAGGACGATCTCGACCAAGGTCGACAGCCGCTCGGCGCGGTCGAGGGCCCCCGTCTTCTGATAGATCGAGATCAGGTTGCGGAGCATGCGGGCCAGTATCTCCCGCGAGCCGACCGGCTTGCCGAGCTCCGGGCGCCACTCGTAGCCGTTGCGCACGAGCATGCGCTTGACCTCGGGCAAGGTCATCAGCTGGCCGCCGCGAAAGCAGTCCACGAACAGGGCCGAGCCCCCTTCCTTGAAGCCGGCGAGGAAATGCCCGGGCGTGCCGACCCCGTACAGCGGCAGGCGCAGGCGCCGGGCGAGCAGGAGCATGAGCACCGTCAAGGTGACGGGGATGCCCCGCCGCGTGTCGATGACGCGCGAGAGATAGCTGTTGTCGGCGTCGTAATAGCGCGTCTCGTTGCCCGCGAACCCCAGCGCCAGGAACAGATGGTTCGCCAGGCGCCGGACCGACTCGCCGATTCCCGCGTCCGCGGGCATGTCGGCGGCGATGGCGCCCGCCACGCGGTCGAGCCAGGCGCGGTACACGCCGGCGTCGACGTCGGCGAAGCCGAAGCGGGAGATCAGCAGGGCCCCGTCCTCGAGGTCGGGAAGCTTCGCCAGGGACAGCCGCACGAAGTCCCGCCGGAGGTCCTGGAAGCGGAGCTCGCCGGCCACGGATTCGAGGCGGATCGCCATTTCGGGCGTGGCGGCGGGGCGCATCTCGTCCAGGTAGGGGATGATGGCGGCGCCGACGCCGAGTATGCGGCTGCGCACCAAGGCCAGGCTGGCCGGGTCTTCTTCCTCTAATAGTGTGACGAGGCTGCGCAGAGCCCGCTCATCGAGTGCCACTCAGGAATTGTAGCCGGGGAATCAGGTCTTTTCAAGGCTTCCCCCATTACAATATGATTGAATTCCTCGACGGCCTTTCGACGAGAAAATGAGCGCTCCCCGTCCCCACGAAGTCCTGGCCGCCCTGCGAGCCCTGGAGGATCTGGCGTCCGGCGACCCCATGAGCGTGCGCGGGGTGCTGGCGACCTTGGTTTCCATCGACGGCTCCCTCGGCGACCGGCCGGGAGCCTCCTGCGTGATCGCCGACGACACCGCGGCCGGAGGCGAGGGGGCCCTGGCGGCGTCCTCCATCCCCGAAGCCCTCCGCGAGGCGGCGGCCGCCGCGATCGCGGAGCAGACCCCGCGTCTCGTCGAGGCCGAGCTCTCGGAGGACGACGCGATCTTCGGCCCCGGGGGGCTGTCCGGGCGCGCCGAGGTCTGGATCGAGCCCATCACCGGCGAGCTCCGGGAGCGGCTGCGCGACGCGCGAGAGACCTTGCTGCGCGGCGAGGGCCTCGTCATCGAGCTGTCCTTGTCGGGGGAGGACGCCGGCCGCCGCCGCCATTTCCCGCCGGACGATCCCGCGGTGAAGGCCTGCTACCAGGAAGGGGTGCCCGAGCTCGAGGAGGAGGCCCAGCGCGGCGGCGTGCGCCGCCAGCTGCGCGTCCCGCTGATCCCCATGGGAAAAGCGCTGATCCTGGGCTCCGGCGAGGACTGCCGCCGCCTGGCCGAGTCGCTGGACCGCCTCGGCTTCGTCGTCACCGTCGCCGACCACCGTCCCGGGCGCCTGCACGGCGAAGGCTGGGACCGCGCCCGCTGGCAGCTGATCGAAGGCGGCTGGGACGCCGCGCGCGCCGCCTGCCGCCCCGATCTCGACACCTACGTCGTCGTCGCGACGCGCAGCTATTCCGCCGACCTCCGCGCGCTCAAGGGCGCGGTCCCGAGCCCCGCCCGCTACGTCGGCCTCGTCGGGGCGGCCGGCCGCGCCGCGAAGCTCCTCTCGGAGCTGCGCGAGTCCGGGGTCGAGCCGCGCCCCGGCGCCTTCTCCGCGCCCGCCGGCCTCGACGTCGGGGCCGAGACGGCCGAGGAGATCGCGCTCGCCGTGACCGCCGAGATCCTGGCCGTGCGCGCCGAGCGCAAGGGCGGGCGCCCCGCGCGCGCGCGCGCCGCCGGCTCCTCCCCGCTGCAGCGCAAGGGCGGGGTGAAGATCCCCGGCCTCGTGCTCGCCGCCGGGCGCGGCAAGCGCTTCGGCCAGAGCTCGAAGCTGCTCGCCGCCGTCGACGGGCGTCCCGTCCTGAGGCACGTCGTCGAGACGGCGCTCTCCGCCCGCCTCGATCCGGTCATCGTCGTGCTCGGCGCCGGCGCCGAGGACGGGCTGAAGGCCATCGAGGGTCTCGACGATCCGCGCCTGCGCGTGGTGTTCAACCCGGCCTGGTCCACGGGCAAGGCCTCGTCGTTCGAGGTCGGCCTGCGCGAGGTCCCGCCCGACGCTCCCGGCGTCGTGACCCTTCTCGGCGACATGCCGCGCGTGCCCGCCTGGCTCGTCGAGCGCGTCATCGCGGAGTTCGAGCTGAAGGGGGCGCTCACCTTCCCGGTCTATTCCGGCCCCGAGGGCCCGGTCAAGGGTCATCCGACGGCGTATCCGCGCGAGCTGTTCGGCGAGATCGGCCGCCTCGTCGGCGACGACACCGCGATGGCCGCCGTGCGCGGGCATTGGGGGGAGGCGGTGAAGATCCCGCTCGACGACGGCCTGACCCAGGCCGACATCGACACCGCCCAGGACCTCGAGCTGCTCAACGTGAAGCCCGAAACCCAGGGCCGGCTTCTTTAGGCTCGAACTGTTTCCGGAAACAGTTCTTTGCCCTGAAGAAACTGCTGATAATCACTAGTCCCGGGAAGAGTGATTATCAATAGTAGAGGTCGAGGTCAGGGCCCGTAATCTATCGCGACGACGGTCCACGTCTCGGCGCCGGCCTCGGTCTCCCAATCGAGCGTCCGGCCGGCCTTGAGGCCGTACAGCACCTGCGCGAACGGCGCGGCCCAGGACAAGGTCTCGCCGCCCTCCTCGGATTCGTCCTCGCCGACGATGCGCACGCGCTTCTCGACGCCGTCCCCGCGCCGCAGCACGACGGACGCGCCGAAGCGGATCTGGTCCTTGGGCTGGTTGGCGGGGTCGACGGGGATCGCGCCTTCCAGGCGCGCGCGGACGTAGCGCAGGTCGCGCTCGAGCTCGCGTTTTTTCTTCTTCCGGGCCTCGTCGTCCTGGGCGCCCTCGTAGCCCTTCAGCTCGGCGAGGAGCTTCTCCTCCTCGTCTTGAAGCGCCTTGAGGCCGCGCGGCGTCACGTAGTTGGGCTGGTCGGAGACCGGCTTCTCGGCCGGGTCCTCGTCGGGGCCCTGCGCGTCCTCCTTGACGAACGCCCGGCTCATGGAATCAGTGCTTGCCGGCGATCAAGGCGCAGGCTTCGTCGAGCGTCAGGGCCTGCTCCTCGCCCGTGGCGAGCGCCTTGACCTGCATCGCCCCGCGTCCGGCCTCGTCGGGGCCGATGACGATCGCGTAGCCCGCCTTCTTCTGGTCGGCGTACTTGAACTGGGCCTTGAGCTTGCCGGTGCCCGGGTACACGTCGATCGCGAGGCCCTTGGCGCGCAGCGCGGCGCCGACCTCCATCGAGCGGCCGCGCAGGTCGTCGGAGAACACGGTGACGACGGCGTCGGGCGCGGCGTGATCTCCGCCCTTGCCCTTTTCCTCGAGGATCAGCATCAGGCGCTCGAAGCCGATCGAGCCGCCGCAGGCGGGCGTGGCCGGGCCGCCGAACTTCGCGGTCAGCTTGTCGTAGCGGCCGCCGCCGCCGAGGGAGCCGGACAGGGACGGGTGGCGGAATTCGAAGACCGGACCGGTGTAGTAGCCCATGCCGCGCATCAGGCTCGGGTCCACGACGAGAGAGGAGGCCGGCGCGAGGGAGGAGACCGCCGCGATGATCTTGTCGAGCGGATCGGCGGCGGGGGCGCTCTCCGCGAGCAAGGTCTTGACCAGGGCGGCCGTCACCCCTTCTCCGACCGAGGCCGTGAGCTCGGCGACGACGGCGTCGCGCCCGATCTTGTCGAGCTTGTCCACGCTGACGCAGACCGCGCCGCGCTTGTCCTCGGGCACGCCCGCGGCGGCCAGGGCCTGATCGACGAGGCGGCGGTCGTTGAGGTGGACCTTCACGCCCTCGAGGCCGAACTCCTTGAAGACGGCGAGGATCGCGGCGATGATCTCGACCTCGGCCCCCCAGGAGTCGGAGCCGATGATGTCCACATCGCACTGCGTGAACTCGCGGTAGCGTCCCTTCTGCGCGCGCTCGGCGCGCCAGACGGGGCCGAGGTTGAAGGCCTTGAACGGGTGCGGCAGCTGGGAGCCGTGCTTGGAGTACCAGCGCGCGAGCGGCAAGGTGAGGTCGAAGCGCAGGCCGAGGTCGGCCAGCTCGGAGCGCTCTTCGAGCGCTCTCGAATACGCCTCGCCCCGCTTCAGGATCTTGAAGATGAGCTTCTCGTTCTCGCCGCCGCCCTGGCCGGTCAGCACCGAGAGCTCCTCGACGGCGGGGGTCGCCACGGGCTGGAAGCCGTAGGAGCGGTACACGCGGGTGATCGTCTCGACGGCGCGGGTGCGGGCCGCGACCTGGTCGGGCAGAAAATCGCGGAATCCCGACGGAGGCGTGGTGGGGATGGTCATGGCGGATAGATTAGCAAAATCGCTAGACTGGCTCGATGAAGGCCGAGCGCGGAGGTTTGACGGTCGTCCACGGCCCTTTCGAGGACCTCGAGGAGGCGTTCGCCGCGCGCGTGCGCGCGCTGGCGCCGAAAGCCGGCGGCAGGCCGCTGCTGGTCGTCGCGCCCTCCCGCGTGATGACCGACCGCCTCGAGCGCCTGCTCGCCGTCGAGAAGGACCTGCCTCTGCTCGGCGTCCACTTCCACACCTTCCACTCGCTGGCCGCGGCGGTCGTCGAGGAGGGGGGCTTTCCCGACGCCGCGCTCGTCTCCGACCCCGTCTTCCACGACGCGGTCGTCGACCGCGTCCTCGACAAGGCTCCCGCGCTGGGGATCGCCCGCGAGCTGAGGCCCAGGGCGCTCGCCTCGGCGGTGCGCTCGAGCCTGCGCGACCTGATCGATTCAGGCGTAGATCCCAGGCAGGTGGCCGAACATTTTGGTTCCACGCTGCTCAAGGATGAGGAAGAAGCGGCGCGTCTCAACGCGCTGCTCGCCCTGTTGGCTCTATACGAAAAGGAGCTCGGTCGTTTAGGCGTGCAGCCGCCCTCCGCGCTCGTCAAACAGGCGGCGGCGTATGCTCCGGCGTCCGAATGGTTGTCCGGATTCTCCGAGATCCTTTATTACGGGTTCTACGACCTCACCGGGCTCCAGCTCGACTTTTTCGAGTCCGTCACCGACACGAGACCCTCCAAATTGTATTTTCCGTTCCGGCAAGGTCACCCC
>JAMPYD010000064.1 GCA_023700845.1 Elusimicrobiota bacterium
CCCGCCCTCCCCATCTCCGCGATCCCCGAGCACATGTGGAAGCTCTCGGCCCACGAGGGCGTCGAGATCCCCTACCCCGCCCTGCGCGCCCAGCTCTCGGCGCCGGCCAAGGACGGCACGTCCAAGGACTCCACCGCCGCCCGCGGCGAGAAGCTCGACGGCCTCTTCGACGGCCGCCGCCAGCCCGCCGAGAAGTCCGACAGCGTGGTTCGCTCCGACCGCCACCAGAGCCTTCCCGAGCAGGACCTCGAGAGCGAGATCGGCGCGTACTGAGCCCCGGCCGTAAAAAAGAAAGGCCCCCGCTCGCGCGGGGGCCTTCTTCTTTATACGGGCCCTACCAGGAATACTTGACGGTGTAGGTCACCACGGCCTCGCCGTCCTTCTTGACCGTCACCGGGAACTCGATGGTCTGCGCGTCCTTCTTCGTCCACTTCGCGGACGCGTCGACGACCTTCCAGTTCGTCCAGCGGTACAGGTGCTCGACGACCGTCACCGCCGCGTCGGCGTCCTTGTGGTTGCGAAGCCGGATCTCGAAGGTCTCCTCGAAGCGGCGGCCCTTGAGGTCGGACCGGTAGTCGACGCGCTTGCGCTCGCCGACAAGGTCGAAGGACTCGCCCATCTTGACCCGCACCTTCTCGTCCTTCGGCGTGTGGTCGATCGCGTCCTCGCCCGCCAGCTGAAGCGAGCCGTCGTGGTCCTTCTTGTAGACGCGCACGCGCCCCTTCGGCAGCGGGATGCCCAGGCCCTCGGTCTTCTTGTTGTCGAACTCGAAGTGCACGGCGATCTTCTTGCCCGAGCCCAGGCCGTAGCCCGGGTCCCAGTACGCGGCGTCGCCGAACTCGTGCCACTGCACGCCCTGCACGCCGTCGTAGGTGAAGAGCTTGCGCACCGGCACGCCGGCGGCCGAGGCCATCTCCACCTGCTTCGAGGAGTTCTCCGCGAGCGTCGTCGCCCGGCCCAGGCTGTACATGTGGTACTCGAAGAAGCTCTTCTCCGTCATGCCGGAGCCGTCGGACTCCATCGCCATGGACTTGGCCGCGTACATCCGGCCCATCCGCTGCGGCTGCGGCGCGCGGTGGATGTCGCCGGCGACGAGCTTGAGCTTGGCGTCCTTGTAGGTCGCCCCGGAGTTGTTGGAGACGGTGACCCAGGCGTTGAGGTCGGCCTTCGCGTCGTCCTTGTCGACGACGAGCACGTAGTCGGCGTTCCAGGACATGCCCGCGGTCAGATAGGAGATCTCGCCCTGGTGCTCGCCCGCCTTGCGGGAGCTGAGCAGCCACATCAAGGTCGGCTTGGTCAGCAGGCCCTCGGGAAGCTCGGGAAGGATCGCCTCGCCCTGCGGGTTGAGGACGAGCTTGTCGCCGACCTTCATCACCTTGCCGCCCGAGGAGGAGAGCAGGGTGCCCCGGATGAGCTCCTTCTTGTCGCCGTCGCGGCCGTAGCGCTGAAGCTCGATCTCGTGGCCGAGGTAGCGCTGGAGGATCTTCTCCTGGCTGATCAGGTCGTAGCGGAAGTCCTGCTCGAGGACGGACACCGCGTCGGGAGCGGTCAGGGACTTGAAGTGGACGCTGGTGGGGTCGATCTGCGCCGCGACGTCCACGACGCCGACCGAGTTGACGCCGTTCTTGAGCGTGAACGGGCGGATCTCCTTGATCAGGCCGAGGTTCGAGTTGTAGACCGTGACCTCCATCGCGGAGGCCGGGACGGCGAGGCCGAGGGACAGCAGAAGCGCGAGCGATTTTTTCATGGTGGATCCTCCAGCCGGTTGGGACCCGCCCATCCTAGGATAGTTTCCGGGCCTTGCGTTCGAACGGACGTTCGATTATACTAAGCGCATGTTCGTCGCCAGCGAGGACTACAACGACGTCGGGCTCAAGCTCGACGAGCGCCTGATCAAGCGGCCGGCCGCCACGTTCTTCCTGCGCGCGGCGGGCTCCGCCCCCGACGCCGACGTCAAGGACGGCGATCTCCTGATCGTCGACCGCGCCGAGCCCCCCGCCCCGGGCCGGGTCGTCGTGGCCGTGGTCCGCGGGGAAATGCTGATGCGCCGCCTCCCCCCGGGCTGGCGCGAGGACGACGGCCTCGAGATCTGGGGCGTCGTCCTCTACGTCGTGCGCGCGCCGTGACCGCCTTCGCCCTCGTCGACTGCAACAACTTCTTCGTCTCCTGCGAGCGCGCCTTCCGCCCCGAGCTCGAGGGCCGCCCCGTCGTCGTGCTGTCCAACAACGACGGCTGCGTGATCTCCCGCTCGGAGGAGGCCAAGGCCCTCGGCGTCGGCATGGCCGCGCCCTTCTTCGAGATCCGCGCGCTCGCCGCCGAGCACGGGATCGTCTCCCTCTCCGCCAACCACGAGCTGTACGTGGACATGTCGCGGCGCGTCTCGGCCGTCCTCTCCCGCCACGCCCCCGTCGTGGAGAACTACTCGATCGACGAGTCCTTCCTCACCTTCCCCGACGGCGAGGGCCTGGAGGCGCGCGCCCGCGCCCTGCGCGCGGAGGTCGGCCGTTGGACCGGCCTGCCGGTGGCGATCGGCCTGGCCCCGACGAAGGCGCTGGCCAAGCTCGGCTCCGACAAGGCCAAGAGCCGCGGCGGGGTCCTGTCCTTGCTCGACCCCGTGCTGCGGGAGCAGGCCCTCGACGAGACGCCGGTGACTCACGTGTGGGGCATCGCCAAGCGCTCCGCCCTGCGCCTGGCCCCCTACGGCGTGCGCACCGCCGGGGATTTCGTCCGCCTGCGCGACGCCGTGATCCAGAGCACCCTCGGCATCGGCGGCCTCAAGCTCGCCCACGAGCTGCGCGGCGTCTCCTGCCTGACCTTGGCGGACGCGCCCCCGGCGCGCCAGTCGGTGACCGTCTCGCGCTCCTTCGGCAGGCCCGTGTACTCCCTCGACGCGCTGCAGTCCGCGCTCGGCACCTTCGCGGCCCGCGCCGCCGAGCGCGCGCGGCGCCACGGCCTGCGCGCCGGCGAGCTCGGCGTCCATTTCGGCTGGCGCGAGGACGACCGCCCCGTGATGGACGGCGACGCCGTGCGCCTGCCCCCCACCAACGACACGCCGGCCCTGATCCGCGCCGCCAAGGCCCTGGCCGAGAAGCTGTTCGTGGAGGGCCGCGCCTACAAGAAGGCGGGGATCGTCCTCGGCGGCCTGGAGCCCGCGGACGCCGCGCAAAGCGAGTTCTTCGACGACGGGTCCGCGGAGAAATCCGCGCGCCTGTCCAAGACGGTGGACCGGCTCAACGCCGCGCTCGGCGCCGGCGCCCTTCGCTACGGCGGGGAGAAGTCGTCGACGGCCTGGGGCTCGCGCTGCGAAAACCAGTCGCCGTGCTGGACGACGCGCTGGGAGGACCTAAAGACCGTTCGTGCGGCGGTGTGAGCGGGCGTAGCGCACGACGTC
Organism: Elusimicrobiota bacterium; assembly: GCA_023700845.1. Taxonomy (GTDB): domain Bacteria; phylum Elusimicrobiota; class Elusimicrobia; order UBA1565; family UBA9628; genus GWA2-66-18. The sequence continues at coordinate 3,392 of JAMPYD010000064.1, forward strand.
CCTCGGCGCCTCGCGGCGCACGATCAGCGCGGCGGCGGTGAGCAGCATCAGCCCCGCGATCGCCAAAAACAGGCACACCAACGCTCCCTCCTGGCAAGGCAGCCCAGGGTTGCTTCCGCGTCCGGCGACCGCCGCGGCCATCATGATGTTCATCTCGGTGTACTCCCGTCGGGGGGCGCCGACCTGAGGAGTATGCCCGCGACCTGTTACGTCGATATTTCAGGACTTCGTAACTAGCGTCACTAACGGCGTCAGGCTCGCAAATTCGTCTAATTCGCGCCCGGAATGGCCTAGCGGCGGCGGCGCTTGTTCGTGTTGTGCCAGGGGGACGGCTTGGCGGCGGGCTTGGGCTTGCGCTGCCAGGGGCTGACGCGGATCTGGTTGGGCAGGGAGTCCTTGACGGGCTCGAGCTCGATGCGGCCCATGGCCTCGTCGACGCCGGTCAGCTTCACCTTGAGCTTCTGGCCGACCGTCGCGTTGGCGCCGCGCCACAGGCCGACGGCGCCGGACTCGGACAGAGAGACGAAGGCGCCCGCGGTGGTGACGTTGATGACGACGCCGTCGAAGATCTCGCCGATGGAGCGGCCCAGGATGGCGGCGCGGGCCATGTCCACGGCCTTGCGCTCGGCCTCGGCCGCGCCGCGCTCGCGCTCGGAGCAATGCACGGCCAGGCCCTCGAGATCCAAACCCTGAACGTGGCTGGTTTTATCTCCCTTGAGCAGGCCTTTGACCGCGCGGTGCACGACGAGGTCGGGGTAGCGGCGGATCGGCGACGTGAAGTGGCAGTAGTCCTTCGACGCGAGGCCGAAGTGCCCCCCCGCCTCGGCGGAGTAGCGCGCCTGCTTCAGGCTGCGGATGACCTGGATGTTGGCGGTCTCCTCGAACGGGTGGCCGACGGCGGCCGCGAGCAGGGACTGGAGGCCTTCCACGGGATGGGCGACGAGGGAGGTCTTGGCCACGATGCCGAGCTGGCCCAGCTCCTCCTGCAGCGCCTGGAGCCGGACGGGGTCGGGGGTCTCGTGGAGGCGGCGCATGAACGGGGTCTTGCTCCGCGACAGCGTGCGGGCGACGGCCTCGTTGGCCGCGACCATGAACTCCTCGATCAGGCGGTGGCTGTCGAGGCGCGGGCGCTTGAGGACGACGAGGGGCTGTCCCTGCTCGTCCATCTTGACGTAGTACTCCGTCGTCATGAAATCGAGCGCGCCGCGGCGCATGCGGACCTTCGTCAGCATCTTCGCCAGCGTCCCCATCTTGAGCACGACGGCCTTCACCTCCGGCGTGACGCGCTCGACCGGCTTGCCGTCGATGACGTCCTGCACCTCCTCGTAGGTGAAGCGCCGGCAGGAGCGGATGACGGTCTCCTGAAGCTCGACCTTGCCGGGCGCGCCATGCTCGTCGAGCTCGAGCCAGCAGGTCACGGTCAGGCGCGGCACGTCGGGGCGCAGCGAGCAGAGATGGTCGGAGAGGTTCGGCGGCAGCATGGGGATCACGCGGCCGGGCAGGTACACGCTGGTGGCGCGCCTGACCGCCTCGGCGTCGACGGCCGAGCCGCGCTTGACGTACTCGGCGACGGCGGCGATGTGCACGCCGAGACGCCAGTGACCGCCGGGGAGCTCCTCGAGGGACACGGCGTCGTCGAAGTCCTTCGCGTCGGCGCCGTCGATCGTGAAGACCGGGAGGTGGAACAGCTCCTTGCGCCCGGCCCACTGCTCGGGCGTCGGGTCGAGTCCGAACTTCGCGGCCTCGCTCTCGACGGCCTTCGGGAACTGGGAGTCGATCTCGCGCTGGGCGAGCGTGGCGGCGAGGCGGACCTTCGGCTCCTCGGCGCGGCCGAGGATCTGCGTGAGCGTCCCGCCGGCGACCTGGTTCTCGGTGGGCCAGCGGTCGATCTTGACGGCGGCGAGCATGCCCGATTCGGGGCTGACGCCCGGCGCGAGGGACAGGACGACGATCGCCTGGGATTCGTCGGTGCCCTCGGGCACGACCGCCCAGTACTTGCCGGCCTTGCGCAGGAAGCCGACGGCCGTCGTGCGGGCGCGCGTGAGGACCTCGACGATCTCGCCCATGCGCTTGCCGTTGCGCTCGCCGCCGAGGCGGACCCGGACGCGGTCGCCGTCCATGGCGAGGCTCAAAGTCGGGCCGCTGACGAACACGTCCGCCACGCCGACGGCCTCGGAGAGCAGGAAGCCGAAGCGTCCCTTGTGCTGGAGCTTGCCGTCGAGGAACTGCCCGCCCCCGGAGCTCTTGCCTCCTCCCCGGTTGCCGCCCTTCGGGCTGTGGAATCCGCCGCGTCCTCGTCCTCTCATCCCGTCATTGTGGCATTTATCGCGGAACGGCGCGTCAGGCGAGGGCCTGGCGGAAGGCGAGGAGGAACGCCGCGCCCGTGGCGGGGCGCTTCGTCGGGTCGGGGTCGAGCGCCGCGGCGAAGAACGCGTCGAGCCCGGCGGGCAGGGCCCGGCCGCGCCGGGTGACGGGCGTGAACTCCTTGCGCAGCTTCGGCTCGAGGAAGTCCGGCCCGTCGAAGGGGCGGGCGCCGCAGACCATCTCGTAGGCCATCACGCCCAGCGCGTACAGGTCCGACGCCTTGGAGACCGAGCCCATCCCCTGCTCCGGCGCCATGTACGGCGGCGTGCCGGACGCCTCGGTGCGGGTCAGCCCGGTCGCCGTCGCCTGATGCGCGATGCCGAAGTCCATGACCTTGACCGTCGCGCCGTCCCGGGAGACCATCACGTTCGACGGCTTGAGGTCGCGGTGGATGATCTTCAGGCGGTGCGCGTAATCGAGCCCTTCGGCGATCCCCTCGAGGATCTTCTCCGCCTGCGCCAGCGGCAGGCCGCGGTTCGTCGCGATGACCTTGTCGAGCGTGCGCCCGTCGACGAACTCGAAGACGAGCAGCAGCTCGCCCCTCTCCTCGAGGACGGTGTGGATCTCGGCGAGGTTGGGGTGCTTGAGCTTGGCGACGAGGCGCGCCTCCTTGAGGAAGCGGGCGACGTCGGCGGGCGTGGTGCCCGCGTCGCGCTGGAGCTGCTTGATCGCCACGCGCCGGTCGAGCTTCTCGTCGTGGGCGTCGTAGACGATGCCCATGCCGCCGCGGCCGACCTCGCCGTCGACGCGGAAGTTGCCCCCCAGGACGTCCCCGGCTCCGATCGAGCGCGGCGCGACCGGGCCCGACGGCGCGGCCGCGGCGGGCGCGTCCCGCCGCCGGGCCAGCAGCACGACGATCAGCATCAGGAAGAAGCCGAGCGCGGCCGGCACCCCGACCCAGACCGCCGCCGGCAGCGCCGGCAGCTTGAACCCCGGCTTGGCCGCGGCGTCGAACAGGCCCGCCGCCTCGTCGGCCAAGGCGGCCTTGAGCGCCGCCTCGAAGCGCGGGTCGAGCGCGGCCGCCTCGCGCAGGGAAGCGATCATCCCCTTCTTGTCGCCGAGGCCGCCGAGCGCGAAGGCCCGGTTCGCCCAGGCGACGGCGTCCTTCGAGTCGAGGCTCAGCGCTTCGTCGGCCGCGGCCAGCGCCCCCTTGAAGTCCTTGAGCTTGTTCTGCGCGGTGGCCTTCGAGTCGAGGAGGTGGGTGTTTCCCGGGAACTCCTGCAGGGCCTCGTTGCACAGCATGATCACCTGGGCGTCGTCGCCGAGCCCCTTCGTCTCCTCGATGCGCACCAGCCAGGCCTGCAGGGCGCCGGGGCCGGTCATGGCTCCGCCCTGCGCGCCGCCGCGCAGCAGCTTCGAGCGCGAACCCGCGTCGAGGGCCACCTCCTTTCCTCCGGGAGCCGGCTTGAGGTCGCCGCCGTTGACGGCCTTCGGACCGCTCGACAGGCCGGAGCGGCAGGCGAGGCCCTCGATCTTGAGCGCCTTGGCGTCCTTGGGGTCGAGAGCGAGCGCGGCGCGCGAGGTCTCGCAGGCGGCGGACAGGTCGCCCATCTGCAGCTGGACGCCGGCCTTGATCGCCAGCTCCGAGCCCGGGCCGAACGGCGAGGACGGGTGCGCCGACGCGGGGCCGGAGGCCGGGCCGGAACCGCCGCCCGGAGGCGCGGCCCCGCCGCTGCCGGCCGCCGGGGCGCCGCCGGGCGTCCCGCCCGGGGCGGCTTGGGCCAGGGCTTTGCCGAGGATGTTCGACAGGGCGCCGCCCGCCCCGCCCGTCGAGCCGCCGGTCGCCCCCCCCGCCGACCCGCCGGTCAAACCTCCGCCGACGCTCCCGCCCGAGCCGGCCCGGCCGCCGCCCGGCGGGGAAGGCGACGTCGAGCCGACCGGAGCCAGGGCTCCCGTGCCGCCGCAGTTGGGGTTGATCGCCGCCCCGGGGCCGTCGCATTGATTGATGGTGGGCACGCCGGACGGGGCGCCGAAGGCCGCGCGGGCGAGGAAGGCGAGCGCCAGGGCGAACGCGAAGGACGCCGGTGATTTAAAACGGAAGGACGCCACGGCTTGAGTGTAGCCTCGGGCCGTCCCGCCGTCAACCCTGAAGATCAGTGCGCGTGGTTGAAATCTTCGGGGGCGGCGTGAGGGCCGGCGTGGTCGTCGGGCGACGGGGCCCAGGCCTGGCCGCGGATGCGCCGGAAGGCCGCGGCGAAGGCCGCGACGTCGTCGGGCGCGTCGAGGAACATCGCGTTCTCGTAGTTGTTCTTCTCGCCGTTGCGGGTCCAGTTGAACGAGCCCGCCTCCGCCAGCGCGCCGTCGAACACGGCGAACTTGTTGTGCATGACGCCCTTCTCGCCGCTCTTGCCGGCGGAGAGCAGGACGTCGAAGCCATGGTCGGCGAACCAGTGCATCTCGGAGAGGTACTTGTACTGCTGGGCGTCGAAGACGATGCGGACGTTCACGCCGCGCTCCTTGGCGCGCAGCAGGGCGTCGCGCAGCTCCTCGGAGGTGAAGGAGAAGTTGGCCAGGTCGATCGAGACGCGCGAAGCGTCG
>JAMPYD010000002.1 GCA_023700845.1 Elusimicrobiota bacterium
GAGCTGGCCGTAGACGCGGGTCAGCTCCACCATCGTGATCACGGACACGAGGGAGGAATCCTTCAGCAATGCTATGAAATCATTGGTCATCGGGGGGAGGACGAGACGCAGGGCCTGCGGGATGATGATGTGGCGCAGGGCCTGCCAGCGCGTCATGCCGAGGGCGAAGGCGGCCTCCATCTGGGCGTGCGGGATGGCGAGTATGCCCGCGCGGTACACCTCGGCCTCGTAGGCGGCGTAGTTGAGGGCCAGGCCGAGGACGGCGGCGGTGAAGGGCTGGAGCTTGATGCCGATGGTGGGCAGGCCGTAGAAGATGAAGAACAGCTGGATGAGCAGCGGGCTGCCGCGGACGAACTCGACGTAGACCGTCGCCAGGGCCGCGACCGGCCACGGGCCGTACAGCTTCATCAGGGCGAGGGCCAGGCCGAGGAGGACGGCGAACAGCATGGCCAGCAGCGAGAGCTGCACCGTGGTGACGGCGCCCTTGGCGAGGAGGGGGACGTAGCCGAGGTACCGGGCGAGCTTCGCGCGCCAGCCGTGCTTCACGCCCCGCGCGGCGAGGTAGGCCGCGAGCTCGGTCGGCTCGGCCTGGGTCTTGGAGTCGTCGGCGAAGGACGCGGCCATCACCGGGTTCCAGATGCCCCATCGTTCGTAGATCTCGCGCAGCTTGCCGGACTTCATCAGGCGGGCGAGCGCCGCGTTGACCTTGGCGAGGAGCTTCGCGTCGCCCTTGCGGAGGGCCACGCCGTAGGCCATGCGGCCGAACTGTCCGGGCAGGTTCTTCAGGCGCGGGTCGATGCCGTAATAGACGGCCGCCGGGTGGTCCATCAGCACCGCGGAGATGCGGCCGTTGGCCAGGTCGTCGTAGAGCATGGTCTGGGTGTCGTAGCCGACGACGGTGACGCCGTCGGTCTCGGCGAGAAGGCGCTCGGCCAGGGCGCCCTTGAGCGTGCCGGCGCGATGGCCCTTGAGGTCGGCGAGCGAGGCGATGTCGAAGGTGTCGACGCGGACGGTCAAGGCTTCATAGGTCAGGTAGTACGGGTCGGAGAACTCCACCTCGGCCTTGCGGTCCTCGGTGATCTCGAGGCCGTTGATGACGACGTCGTAGTTCCCGCGCTTGAGACCGGGGACCAGGCTGTCCCACTGGTTCTGCACGAACTCCGCCTGGAGGCCGAGCTCGGCCGCGAGCGCCGCGGCGAGGTCGGCCTCGAAGCCCACGGTCTTCGCGGGATCCTTGGGGTCCTGGAAGACGAAGGGCGCGCCGCCGGAGGAGTCGCCGCCCCAACGCAAAGTCTTCGCGGCCGGGGCGGCGTGGGCGCCGGCCGCGAGCAGCAGAAGGAGGGCGAATCTCATGCCGCGAACCTGCTCATATATTTGACCGTGCGCGGGTCCTTGGGGCTCCCGAAGAGCTCGGCCGGCGGGCCCTTCTCGACGACCCGGCCTTCTTCCATGAAAACGATCTCGCGCGCGACCTCGCGGGCGAAGCGCGTCTCGTGGGTGACCACGATCTGGGTCATGCCCTCGGCGTCGAGCTTGCGCATGACGTCGAAGACCTCGTCGACGAGCCAGGGGTCGAGAGCGGACGTCGGCTCGTCGTAGAGCATGACCTTGGGCGACATCGCGAGCGCGCGGGCGATGGCGGCGCGCTGCTGCTGGCCGCCCGACATCTGCGAGGGGTAGTGGCGGGCGTGGCCCGCGAGCCCGACCTTCTCGAGCAGGGGCAGGGCGACGGCCTCCGCCTGCGCCCGCGTCATGCCTTTGACGATCATCGGCGCGATGACGAGGTTGGACAGCAGGTCGAGGTGGGGGAACAGGTTGAAGCTCTGGAACACCATGCCGAAGTTCGCGCGCACCGCCCGGAGCTTGCGGTCGTCCCGCCGCTCGTCGAGGACCAGGTCGCCGAAGCGCAGGGAGCCCGCGTCGAACGTCTCGAGGCCGTTGAGGCAGCGCAGCAAGGTGGATTTGCCGCAGCCGGAGCGGCCCACGATGACGATCAGCTCCCCGGCGGAGGCGGAGAAATCGACGCCCTTGAGGACCTGCTGCCCGTGGAACGTCTTGGTCAGCCCTTGAGCGACGAGCAGCGGCGCGGCGGCCATGATCTCCCCGGAGACGCGAAAATTAGCACAACGCGCTATTTTAGCTTTTCCGACGGGGGCAGGCTAAGGCTTTTTGGCGCGGTCGCGCAGGAGGGAGACGGCGATGACCGGCTCGTCGTCCATCGCCGCGGCCAGGGCGCGCCACTCTCCCGAGGTGGAGGGGATGTGCGGCTTGAGGTTGGTCGGCAGGTGGCGGGCGCCGAGGACGGTCAAGGTCAGGCCGAGGACGCCCCGGCCCATCTCCTGGGAGGCGCCGTAGAACTTCGCGGCGTCGCCGGCCTTGTAGGCGGCGCGGCCGTCGACGACGGCCTTGCCGATGGTGTAGGCCGAGAACACCGCGCCGAGCGCGAGCAGGCCGTAGATCGCCACCGGGGCGACCGTGACGAGGACGACCGAGGCGGCGGCGATGGCCAGGCCTTTCCAGGTGAAGACGTCCTTGATCGCGTGGCCGGCGCCCTTGAGGACCTCGACGCCCGCCTTCCTCCAGGAGATCGGCGCGGCGGCCTTGGCCGCGGGCGGAGGAGGCGGGGGAGGCGCGGCCACGCGACGGGGGGCCGCCGGGCTGAAGACGGCGCGACGGGCGGAGGACGGGCCGGAGGCGCCCGATGCGGCGACGGCGGAGCCTTGCACGGAGCGGTTCGCGTCGTAGAAGCGGTCCTGGGCCCCGCGCTCGAGGGGCCGGGGGGCCGCGTCGAGGCGGGCGCGCATGGCGTCGGTGCGGGCGCGGAACTCGAGCGCGGCGGCCGGCGGCACGGGCCCGGTCGCGCCGCGGACGGCGGACGTCTCGCGGACGGACAGGCGCCGTCCCCAGAGGGACCGGAGCTCAGCGAGCAGGGCCTGGCGACGGTCCTCGGCGAGCCCTTGCTTCCAAGACGGGGCGTTGATGGCGAGGCCGGCGGCGAACGGGTCGCGCGCGGGGGCCTCCAGCAGCCGGGCGGCGGCGGCCGCGGTGCGCGCGACGGCCTCGGGGGCGAGCGGCCCTTCGGCGACCCGCAGCTCGATGGAGGCGGCGGCCGGCGTCGCGAGGAGCAGGACCAGCGACAGAGCCCGTTTCATTCCCATGCTTGAGTATGAGGCCCGCGGGCCCACGCGGTCAGGGGCCGCGGGCCCAGCCTCCGCGCGGGCCCATAGTCCTATATCGGACGTCATGCTCGAAGCGCCGCCGAGGGAATGCTAGAATAAACGGCCGAGCATGATCCCCTCCTCAGCCCTGATTTCGCTGGCGCTGCTCTCCTCCCCGGTTTTCGCCGACGGCATCACGGTTTCCTCCTATACGGCCTCCGCGCTGGCGTCCTCCCCCGAGGTCCGCTCGGCGCAGGACGCCTACGAAGCCGCCGACGCCGCCCTCAAGGGGCAGGCCGCGGCGATGGCCCTGCCCACGCTCGGATTCTCCTACGTCCAGTATCCGTACGGGCACAACCCGCTCGACGCCTACCGCTACGAGCGGGGGGCGTTCGCTCCCCGCCTGGGGCAGGCCGTGACGACGGCGAACTGGAACCTGTTCAACGGCTTCCAGGACCTGCAGCGCGTCCGCGTCGCCGCGCTCGCTCGCCGCGCGGCCCGCTTCGCGCTCGCGGCGGCCAGGCAGGACCGCGCCTTCGCGGCTATCTCCGCCTATTACGACCTGAACGCGAAGACCGAACTGCTCGCCGTGGCCCGGAAAAACCTCGAGGATCAGAGGCGGCAATACGAGCAGTCCCTCGACCTGTACAAGCACGGGATGAAGAGCCTCGCCGACCTCCTCAAGAGCGAGACGGACTGGCGCTCCTCCGAGCTGCGCATCATCTCCGCAGAGGCGGAGCGCAAGAGATCCATGGTCGCCTTCAACGTCCTGCTCGACCGCGGCGCCCTCGAAGAGGCCCCGTTGACGGTCGATCTCCAGGCCGGCGCCACGGCCCTGCCGCTCGTCGACGCCGGCTTCGCCGCCGCGCTCGACGGACGTCCCGAGGTGTCCAAGGCGCGCGAGGAGCTCGAGAGCGCGCGCGTCGCCGTCCAGCAGGCCGTGAAGGGGATCCTGCCCGACCTCAAGGTGGACGCCGCCTGGACCCGCACGCGCTATCCCGCGTTCGCCGGCGCCGGCTCCTCGATCCCCAATCCGAACCACAACATCGGGGTCTCCCTGTCCCTTCCGGTCGGCTTCAACGGCTTCACGCAGGGCTGGGCGATCTCGGCGGCCCGCGCCGAGAAGCGCCGCGCCGAGGCGTCGCGCGCCGCCGCGGAGCGGACCGTCAAGTCGGAGGTGTACAATGCGTACATCGATCTCGAACGGGTCTCGAGCTCCTACTCCGTCGCGCTCCAGAAGGAGGAGATCGCCGCGAAGGCGCTCGAGCTGGTGGGCCGGCAGTACCAGCAGGGCGCGGCCGACGCGATCCGCATGAACCAGGCCCAGAACGACTACCTCAACGCCCGCGTCGAGCGGGTGCTGGCCCTGCACGACATTTTCATCGACCGCGCCCGCTACAAGCGCGCGGTGGGAGAGCCTCTATGGTGAAGCAGACGAAATGGATCGCCGCCGCCGTCATCGCCGCGCTCGCGGGCGCGGGGGGGTGGTACAAGTACAAGGGGAACGCCGCGGAGGAGGGCGGTCCGTCCGTCGTGACCGTCGCGCGCGGCGACATCGAGCTGCGCTTCATCGACTCCGGCGAGCTGACGCCGAAGCTGTTCGTGGACGTGGCGAGCAAGGTGTCCGGCCGCGTCATCGAGCTGTTCGTCGACGAGGGCTCGCGGGTCCGCAAGGGCGACCGGCTCGCCGTGATCCAGCCCGGCCGCACCGAGGCGGAGGCCTACGTCCCGACGACCTTGACCGCGCCGATCGACGGCGTCGTCATGCGCTACCAGGACCGGAGCTCGAACAACGCCCAGGAGGGCCGCCTCTCCAAGCTCGGGGAGTACGTCACCGGCCTCATGGAGTCCCAGACCCCGACCTACCTGCTGACCGTCGCCGACCTCTCCCGGCTCATCGTGAAGATGAAGATCTCGGAGATGGATATCCTGAAGCTCAAGGAGGGGATGGACGTGAAGGTCACCGTCGACGCCCTTCCCGGCATGGACTTCCCGTCCAAGGTCACCCTCGTCTCTCCTCAGGCGGAGAAGGACAGCAACAACCTCAAGAACTTCAAGGTGGAGGTCACCTTGCTCAAGAGCGACGCGCGCCTCAAGCCCGGCATGACCGCGCGCGTCGACGGCCTGCTCGACGCGCGCAAGAAGGTCCTCAAGCTCGCGCTGTCCGGCGTCTTCGAGGAGGGCGGCAAGGAGTTCGGCTATGTCGCCGCCGGCGAGGGCAAGCCGGCGAAGACCCCGCTCAAGCTCGGCCTGCGCTCGGAGATGGACGTCGAGGTCCTCGAGGGCGTCAAGGAAGGCGACAAGCTCCTCACCGAGAAGCCCGAGGAAAAGCCGAAGTCGTGAATGCCATACACGTTGACGGTCTGACCCGGGTCTATCAGGGCGGATATCAGGCTCTGAGGGGAGTCACCTTCTCCGTTTCCCAGGGTGAATTCACGGCTATCATGGGGCCCTCGGGGTGCGGTAAATCGACGTTGCTCAATATCCTCGGCCTCCTCGACCGCCCCACCGGCGGGAAATATCTGCTCGAGGGCGCCGAGACCGCCCGCCTCAACGACGCCGAGATCACCGGCCTGCGCCGAGCCCGCATCGGCTTCGTCTTCCAGGCTTTCAATCTCTTGCCCCGCCTCTCGGCCCTGGAAAACGTCGCTTTGCCCATGGCTTACGCGGGCGCCGGGGTGGATGAGCGCCGCGAGCGCGCCCGGATGCTCTTGGATCGCGTGGGCCTCGGCCGCAAGGCGGAGAACACCCCGCTGCAGCTCTCCGGCGGCGAGCGCCAGCGCGTCGGCATCGCGCGCGCGCTGGCCAACAAGCCGGCCCTGCTCCTCGCCGACGAGCCCACCGGCAACCTGGACTCGAAGTCCTCCGTCGAGATCCTGGCCCTCTTCAAGGAGCTCAACGCCGAGGGCATGACCGTGCTCCTCGTCACCCACGACCCCGCCATCGGCGCCGCGGCCGGCCGCGTCATCCGCATCAAGGACGGCGAGCTGGCGTGAACGCGGGCGAGGCCCTGCGCGCCGGCGCCCGCGAGATCTACGCCAACAAGTTCCGCTCCACGCTGTCCTTCGCCGCCGTCTCCGTCGGCGTCGCGTCCTTGCTCTACACGATGGCGCAGACGCAGGGCATGAAGGACGCCCTCGAGAAGAACCTGGAGCTGATGGGTCCGGGCCGCCTGACGATCGAGATGAAGCGCAACTACACCTCGAAAGGGCTCTCGCTCGGCCTGACCTACGCGGACGCGCTGGCCCTGCGCCGCGAGCTCCCCGACCTGTACATGGTCGAGCCTCAGTCGACGAACTGGCCGAGGCTCGTGCATGGGCGGACCTCGATCAACGGGGTCCGCGTCATGGGCGCCACCCCCGACTACCGCCGTCGTGACTGGGTCTACAAGCTGCGCGGCCGCTTCATCAACTCCTGGGACGTCGAGAACCGCGCGCGCGTCGCGGTGATGGTCGAGCCCGGGACCTGGTTCAAGAAGCCCTTCTGGGCCAAGTTCTGGGGGGAGGACAACCCCTACGACGTCTTCGCCAAGCGCCGGGACCTCCTCGGCTCGCGGGTGCGCTTCGACGACTCGGTGTTCACCGTCGTCGGCGTGCTGACCCCGCCGCCGCGAGACCTCGACCCTCGATGGGACAGCTGGAACACGCCCAACGCCCTGGTGCCGATCACCGCGTTCCAGCAGCACCTCTCCCAGGGCTCCTCGAACCCCGACTCCGTCGAGGAGATCCGCGTCGACACCGGAGACCAGAAGACCCTGGGCTCCCGCCGTCGTCAGATCGAGGCCATCCTCAAGCGGCGCCACCGCGGAGAGGAGGACTTCGAGGTCAAGGACGACCGCGAGGAGATCGAGGCTAAGATGGAGGAGATGCGCAAGTACGTCAAGGCGGGCCTCGCCCTCGGCCTCGTGGCGCTTCTGGCCGGCGGCATCGGCATCATGAACGTGACCTTGGCCACCATCTTCGCGCGCGTGCGCGAGATCGGCGTGCGCCGCGCGATCGGCGCCAGCCGCGCCGACATCCTCGCCCAGTTCCTCTTCGAGGCCGCGATGCTGGGCGCGGCGGGCGGCGTCGCGGGGGTGGCGCTGGGCCTCGGCGGCGTCCGCTGGCTCGCCGGGCTCGGCGGGACGCGGGACCTGGCGCAGATCACGTGGCCGCAGTGCGCCGCGGGCGTGCTGCTCGCCGCGCTCGTCAGCGCCGCCTTCGCCTTCATCCCCGCCTACCGGGCCTCGCGGCTCGATCCCGTCGAGGCGCTGAAGGCCGAATGAGGATCTCGGAGCTCGGCCGCTCGGCGCTGCTCGAGATCCGCGCGCACAAGACGCGCTCGGCGATGACGAGCCTGTCCCTGGCCATCGGCATCGCCGCGATGCTGTTCACCTTCTCCCAGACGGCGGGCATGATGAAGCGCTACGAGGACGCGCTCCGCCTCGCGGGGCCGGGCCGCATCGTGATCTCCCAGCGCCACAACTACAAGTCCAAGGGGCTCTCGCCCGGCCTGACCTACGGCGACGCGCTCGCCATCCGCCGCCAGTACCCCGAGCTGTTCATGGTCTCGCCCCAGAACGCCTCCTGGAGCACGCGCATGCGCTTCGACTCCTTCAAGAGCGACGGGATCCGCGCCCTCGGCGTCACCCCGGAGTGGGCCAAGCGCGACTGGGTGTACACCCAGCGCGGGCGCCTGCTCAACGAGCGGGACCTCGCCGACGCCGCGCGCGTGACCGTGCTGATCGAGGCGGGGAGCTGGATCAAGAAGCCGTACTGGGCGAAGTACTGGCCCGAGCAGGCGCTGACCAAATACATCTCGCGGCGCGACCCCTTGGGCAAGCAGGTGCTCCTCGGCGAGCATCTGTACACCGTCGTGGGGGTCCTCAAGGAGCCTTACAAGGACCGCGATCCCCGCTGGTTCCGCCAATGGGGCGGCCAAGGCATCGCCCTCGTCCCCGCCACCACCTTCCAGCGCTTCCTCGTGCCGCCTTACCAGAAGAACCCCGAGGTCATCGAGAACATCAACGTGGACACCGGCGACGCGGAGACCGCCAGCGCGTACCTCCGGCGCATCAAGGTCCTGCTCCTGGCCCGCCATCGCGGCGAGGAGGACTTCGAGGTCAAGGACTACCGGGAGATCATGCAGAGCGCGCTCAAGCAGATGCGCGAGTTCGTCGTCTCCATCATGATCATCGGCATCGTCGCCATCCTCGCCTCCGGCATCGGCATCATGAACGTGACGCTCGCCACGATCTTCTCGCGGGTGCGCGAGATCGGCATCCGCCGCGCCCTGGGCGCCACCCGGGCGGACATCGTCTGGCAGTTCGTCAGCGAGGCAATGATGCTGGGCGTCATCGGCGGCGTCGGCGGGACGGGGCTGGGCATCCTCGGCATCTGGTATCTGGCGCCGAAGGAGGACCGCATGCTCGAGATCAGCGCGCTCCACGTCGGCGGAGCCCTGCTGATCGCCCTCGGCACGGGCTTCCTGTTCGCCCTATACCCGGCCTGGAAGGCCTCGCGCTTCGATCCCGTCGAGGCCCTGCACTACGAGTAGCCGGCCGCCGCCGCTCCGGGCGGCGTCTCGTCAGTGGATCGGCGCGTGACGAAGGAACAGCAGCCCGGCCGTCAGCATTCCGAGCGCCGAGCCGCCCAGCCCCAGCAGGTACGAGCGCCGATTGGCCAGATCCGCGCGCATGCGCATGACGTAGGATTCCATGATGACGTACAGGGGCAGGAGAAACATCGCAAGGCGAAGCTGGACATCGAACCGGCTCCCGAGCAGGACGAACAGCGCCACAAGCATGAAGTTCGCCCCGAGCGCGGAGGCAAGCGCGGCCGCGGTCTCGCGCCAGCGTCCCGCGCGCAGCCCCTCGCCCATCGACTTGGCCCAGAGGTTGAGGTAGTGATGCGCGCTCTCGAAGACCGCCAAGATCAAGCAATAGAAGAAGACGAGCTGGAGGCTGATCGACCATTTTCCCGGATTCTGCACGGCATCGGCGACCGGCATCGTGGGGATGTCCGAGGGAAGGAGCACGCGCGTGAAAGTTTCCTGCGCGATGTCCGAGCCGAAAAAGACGGCGGCGCCCGCCAGCAGGCCGGCTGCCGCTCCGGCCAGGGCGAGGGCATGGTCCCTCCTGTCGTTCGGAGACGAGAGGGAGAGACGAACGTGGCGCTCGACGAGCAGAAGCAGCGGGATGAAGGCCATCGTCTGGCGGGAAGGGATTTGGAGGGATCGGCTCAGCAGCGCGACGGCCGCGGTGCCGATGAAGTTCGAGGCCAGCGTAACAAGGATGATGTGCCAGGCCGCCCAGCTCTTTTTTGCCTTGCCGGACTCGGACGGGAGGCCGAGCAGGCGGAGGTTGCCGATCATGATCGCGTAGAAGGACATCGCGGCGGCTAGATACAAAAACAAGATGTGCCCGCTCAGATTAAGGACGTAGTGCTGGCTAGGCTCTATATTCATCCGCCGATGATATCAAAAGCCGTGATATCTGCGGAGCAGGAAGGCGCTAGAGGGTCGAGCGCCCGTCGCCGACGAGCTGGGGGGTCTGGTCGCGGTTGTCGCGCCGGGCGGCGTCGCGCACCTTCGGCGAGAGCGTGTCGAAGAGCTCCTTGAACGTCGCCTTGCCGCCGCGGGCGTTGAGCGCCTTCAGCAGGTGATAGGTGAACAGCCCGTGGCCGGAGGCTTCGTCGGAGCCCGTCATCTCGTCGGAGGCCGAGGCGGTCAAAGCGCCCACCCGGCCGGCGGAGCCGCCGCCGTCGTCCACCTTGGAGACCAGGGGGCGCAGGCCCTTGCCGATGACCGAGCGGGGCCCGGCGCCGGAGAAGCAGGCGTCCATCGCGACGAGGACCCGGCGGGCCTTGAGGGCGTTGAGCTTCGCGTAGAGTCGCTTGACCGGATAGCCCGTCGATTCGGTGTACTTGGCGTCGGCGTCCCACGGCATCAGGTAGGCATCGCCCTTCTCCGGGTCCGGCGCGCCGTGGCCGGAGAAGAAGAACAGCACGGTCGAGCGCTCGTCGGTGTTGCGCGGCAGCCAGGCCTCGAGGTACTTCTCGAGGGCGGATTTCCCGGCCTGCTGGTCGATGAGGGAGACGATGTTGCGCTCGGGGTAGCCCGCGGCCAAGAGGTGCGCCTTGACGGAGCGGACGTCGCGAGCGGCGTGCTCGGCCTTGGGGATGGACTGGTAGTTCTCGACGCCGACGACGACGGCGAACTTGTGCTCGTCCTCGGGCAGACGGAACGACGGGTCCTCGACGTCGGAGCGGAAGGCGGGCGCGGCGGGCGGCGCGGGGGCCGCGGCCGGAGCGGCGGCCGTCGCGGCGGCGGGCCGGCCGCCGGATTTGGCGGCCATCAGCCTCTTGTAGAGCTCCGTCTGGGCGCCGAACTCGGCCGTCAGGTGCTTGGCGATGTCCTTGTTGAAGTTGAACGGGCTGGCGAGGCCCGTCGTGAGGAGGCGATGATTGCGGGCGTCGATGGTCTGGATGGTCCAATTGAAGGCCCCGGGCTTCAGCCGCACGATGATGTCGGCGTCGCCGGGCTCGCTCTCGTTGAACAGCGAGACGGTCTGGAAGCCCGTGAGGGCGCCGATCGAGCTGGCGGTGTTGTCGCGGCGCGGGTCTCCGCCCCGCCGGCCTTCCGGGATGGCGAAGGAGAGGCTGTTCGGGTCGACCTGGATCTTGAGCGTGGGGGGCGTGCCCAGCGGCGCGCAGCCGGCGAGATAAGGGAGGAGCAGCGCGAGCCCGACGAGGAGAAGGGGGGAGTTCATGCCCCCAGTATAGCGGAACTTCGCTAAATTCGCATCAGGAAAATGACGCTCAGTCGCCTTCGCCGGGCGCCGGCATGGCGAGGGCTTCCTTGACCTCGGCGCGCCGGCCGGCGTGCACGCTCGACTCGAGGCGCGTGAAGAGGCTGTAGGCGCAGGGGACGACGTACAGCGTCATCAAGGTCGAGATCAAGGTCCCGCCGATCACCGCGACGCCCATCGGCGCGCGCAGCTCCGCGCCCGGCCCCAGGACGAGGGCGGCCGGCACGGCGCCGGCGACGATCGCCAGCGAGGTCATCAGGATGGGCCTCAGGCGCAGGGGGCAGGCCTTGAGCAGGGCCGGGCCGACGGCGAGCCCCGCGTCGCGCTGATGGTTCGTGAACTCGACGAGGAGGATCGAGTTCTTCTTGACGATGCCCATGAGCAGCAGGATGCCGATCATGCTCATCATGTTCAGGGAGTGGTCGAACAGCCACAGCGCCGCGAGCGCGCCCGAGAGGCTGAAGGGCAGGGCGAGCATGATGGTGAACGGGTGGATGAAGCTGTCGAACTGAGCGCCGAGGATCATGTAGGCGATCACGACGCCGAGCAGCAGGGCCAGGATCAGCTCGCGGAAGGAGTCCTGGAACTGCTGGGAGCTGCCCGTCGCCGTCACGGTGTAGCCGTCGGGCAGGAGCTCCCTGGCCAAGGTGCTCGCGGCCTTGATCGCGTCCGCCTGCGACTTGCCGGGGGCGACGTTGCCGAACACGGTCACGGCGCGCTGACGGTCCTCGCGCTGGACCGAGAGCAAGGTCGGCTTGTTGACGATGGTCGTGACCTCCGACAGGGGGACGAGCTCGCCCCGGACGTTGCGCACCCACAGGCTCGAGATGTCGCCCTGCCCCTTGCGCTGCGCGTCGGCGAGGCTGACGCGGATGTCGTAGCGGCGGCCGCCCTTGGTGTATTTGCCGACCCGCACGCCGCCCACGGTGGAGTTGATCGTGCGCGCGATGGCGGCCACGGTGACGCCGCGGCTGGCGGCCTTCTCCCGGTCGGGGATGACGCGCACCTCGGGGACGCCGACGCGGTAGCTCGTGTCCATGTCCACGGCGAGCCCGGAGTCGTGCAGCTTCGCGCTCAGCGCCTCGGCGAGCTCGCCGAGCTTGTCCCAGTCGGGCCCGCGCACGGAGAGCTCGATCGGGAAGCCGCGGCCGCCGCCCGTGGCGATGGTCTGGGAGCGGTCCTGCAGCGCCACGCGGCTGACGCCGGGGATCTTGCGGAACTCTTTTCTGATCACGTCCATGAACTCCTGCTGGGTCACGGGACGGTTCTTGCCCTCGGCGCGCGGGCGGTCCTTGGGCTCCTTCATCGTGACGAAGAGGTTCCCGGTGTTGACCTCGCCGCCCTGGAAGCCGCCGACGCTGCCGAAGTACTTGAGCAGCTCGGGGCGCGCCTGCATCATGGCCTCGGCCTTGCGGAACACCTCGTCGGTCATCGCGAGCGAGGAGCCCGGCGGGGTCTGGTAGCGCACGGTGAAGGTCCCCTGGTCCTGCGGGGGGGACATCTCGCGCCGCAGCCTGCCCGCGAGGCCGAGAGACCCGGCGAACAGCAGCACGGCGGCGCCGAGGACGGACCACCGGAACCCCAGCGCCCGCTCCAGCGTGCGCGCGTAGAGGGCGGTGAGGCCCTGCATGAAGCGGTCCACGGCCTTGCCGAGTCGGGTCGTGTGGCCGACCTCGAGGAAGCGGCTGCAGCGCATCGGCGCCAAGGTGACCGCCTCCAGGAGCGAGAAGGCGACGGCGACCGAGATCGTGACGCCGAACTCGAAGAAGAACTTGCCGATGATGCCCTTCATGAAGGCGACGGGCAGGAAGATCGCCATGACCGCGCTCGAGATGACGATGACCGAGAAGGTGATCTCGCGCGCGCCGTGGACCGCGGCCTTCACGAGCGGCAGGCCCTCCTCGCGGTGCCGGGCGATGTTCTCGAGCACGACGATGGCGTCGTCGACGACGATGCCGATGACGAGGGAGATGGCCATCAAGGTGATGGTGTTCAAGGTGAAGCCCAGGAAGTACATGACGAGCAAGGTGCCGCCGAGGGCGGTCGGGATCGCGAGGACCACGTTGAGCGTCGAGCTCCAGGAGCCCAGGAAGAGCCAGCAGACGATCGAGGTCAGCAGGACCGCGAGCACCAAGGTCGTGATCAGCTCGTGGATGGTGTCCTCGATGAACTTCGTCGTGTCGAAGTTGACGCCGATCCTGACGCCCTCGGGCAAGGTCTTCCGGATCTCCTCGATCTCGGCCTTGACGGCGTGCGCGAGCGCCACGGTGTTGGCGCCGCGCTGCTTGCGGATGCCCATGCCGATCGAGGTCTCGCCGTTGACGCGCGAGATGCGGCGGACGTCGGCGAGGCCCTCCTCGATGTCGGCGATGTCCGAGATGCGGATCGTCTTCCAGACGATGCCTCCGCCGCCCACCCGCTGCGGAATGGT
Source organism: Elusimicrobiota bacterium (assembly GCA_023700845.1). Lineage (GTDB taxonomy): Bacteria > Elusimicrobiota > Elusimicrobia > UBA1565 > UBA9628 > GWA2-66-18. The sequence goes on from JAMPYD010000002.1 coordinate 13,376, forward strand.
GATGCGGCCGAACTCGTCGACGGTGGACGCCTCTCCCATGACGCGGACGTTGTGCTCGAGCTCGGAGGTCTGCAGCACGCCGCCCGGCATCTCGCTGTGCTGCGTCTCCACGGCGTTGACGACGTCGTCGACCGTGATCTGCAGGTCGCGCATCTTCTCGCGCTTGAGCCACACGCGCAGGTTCGGCTCGGTGAAGCCCATCAGGCTGATCTCGCCCGCGCCGGGCAAGGTCTGGAAGCGGTCCACGAGCCGGTCGCGCACGTAGGTCGTCAGCTCCCGGTAGGGGCGGGTGCCGGAGACGCCGACGAACATGATCGGCTGGTCCTCGGGATTGACCTTCTGGATGACCGGGGTGTCCATCTCCCGGGGGAGGTTGCGCTGCGCCTGGGCGATCTTGGTCTGCACCTCCTGGACGGCCACGTCGATGTCCTTCTCCAGGTTGAACTCGGCGGTGATGTTGGCGGAGCCGAAGCGGGTCGTCGAGCGGATCTTGCCGATGCCCTCGACCGTCATCAGCGCCTCTTCGATGGGGTCGATGACCTCGTTCTCCATGACCTCGGGCGCGGCGCCCTCCCACGACAGCCGCACGTTGACGACGGGGGAGTCGACGTCAGGGTTCTGCGAGACGCCGAGGCGCATGAACGACAGGCCTCCGAACAGCAGGAGGGAGATCATGATCATCCAGGCGAAGACCGGCTTCTTGATGGCGAGGTCGGATAGGGTCACTTGAGGATCTCCTCGGGCGCGGCGCCGGCGGCGGTCTCGAGCGCGATCGCGGCCAGGCGGGCCTGGACCAGCGCGTCGTTGAAGGCGAGGCCGGAGATGTTCAGGCGGTCGAGCGATTGGAGGACCTCGATCGAGGTCACGAGCCCGCGCCGTTCGTCGGCGGACTGCAGGCGGTAGTCTCGGCGGGCGAGCTCGCCGCTCCGGCGCTGGATCTCGAGCTGGCGCGCCGCGGACGTGAAGTCGCGGTGGGCGTTGCGCGCGTCGAGGTCGGCGGCGCGCCGCGCGGCGCGCAGGACGAGCTCCTCGCGCTCATGGCGGGCGCGCGCGGAGTCCGTCGCGGCGCGGTTGGCGCCGAAGGCGAAGAGCGGGAGGCTCACCGTCGCCGACGCGTCCCACTTGTTGTTCTCCCGCGCGGGCGGCCGGTACCCGTAGTAGTTGCCCTGCAGCCCGACCTCGGGGAAATAGCCTCCGCGGGCGACGTCGACGCCGTGGGCGGCGGCCTGGGCCGCGTCGCGCGCGGCGGCGACGTCGGGGCGCGACTCGAGCCGTTCGAGGTAGCGGTCCACGGGGGGCGCGGCGGGAAGGGCGCCGGTGGAGAGGGAGACGGGCGAGACGGGCGCGCGCACCAGGAAGGCCAGGAACTCCCCGCGCGCCTGCACCTGGCGGCGGCTCTCCTCGAGCTGGGAGTGCAGCGCCTGGGATTGGACCTCCTGGGCCAGGGCGTCGGCCTCGCGCGCGCGCCCCACCCGCACGCGGTCCTTGATCTCGGCGAGGCGCTTGTCGGCGAGCGCGAGCAGCTGGCTCGTCGCCTCGGCGTTCTCCCGGGCCTGCACCACGCCGTAGTAGGCGCCGGCGACGTCCAGCAGCAGCAGCTGCTCGGCGCGGCGGCGCTCGTGCTCACGCTGCGCCAAGGCGGACTTGCTCGCCTTGACGGCGGCGAGCTCGCGGTAGCCGGTGAGGCCGGTCTTGCTCAGGCGCAGCATGCCTTCGTTCTGAGCGCGCTGGCTGCCCCCGAGCTGGGAGCCCCCGACGCGGCGGTCCTGGACGTCGGTGACGTGGCGCGCGGACAGCACGGGGAAGGACCCGCCGAGCGCCGCCCGGCGCAGGGCCTCGGCCTCGGCTATGGTCTTCTCGCTGATCGCGACGGCGTCGCTGTTCTCGAGGGCGGCGAGGTAGGCCTCGCGCAAGGTGCGCACGGGCGGCTCCGCCTGGGCGGCCGCGAGGGCGGGGCACAGGAGCAAGGCGAGGGCGAGATGTCTGGGCATGAGCGGGGTCCTCATTTAGACGCCTTACGGGGCTCGAAAGTGTCGCGGAGCTTGGCCGCGCGGTTGGCCCATTGCGCCTCGAAGCGCTCCTGAGAGACGTCCATCGCCGCCTTCAGGGGACCCGACTCGAGCATGCGCTGGTCCTTGGCGGGCAGGAGCTTGCCGAGCGCGCGCCGGCCGCCCGGATAGACCTCGAGTATGCCGGCCAGCGCGCGAGCGTAGCCGGCGGGCTCGTGCATGCGCGTCCAGCCGTCGGTGAGCGCGCGCACGGCCTCGGCGATCTCCTCCGGGGACAAGGCCGGGTGGCGGCCCACGCGGCGGCCCCAATCGTCGAAGAACGGCCCGACGGGCAGCAGCAGGTCGGCCGACTTCCTGAGCCCCTTGGCGGCGCGCAGCGGATAGTGGCGGTGGTTGTCGGCGCCCATGTGCTTCTGATGGATGAGCCCCGCCCGCCCGAGGCGGCCGCCGAAGAGGGGAGAGCCCGGCTTGGCGGCGTCATAAAGGGAAACGCGCATGGGATCGCCCGGCTTGAGCTCCCATTGGTCGGCGACGCGGTCGAGGTCGCCGAAGTTGTGGGCGATCAGCGCGGAGGACTTGAGCAGCTCGATCGGGCCGGCGGCCGCGGCGTAGGCCCGGTCCTCCCGGGCCGCCTCGCCCGTCATCGCGTCGAGGACGATGGTCGACAGCGCGGGCCGCGCCTCGAGGCAGGCGGCGTAGGCGCCGACGGCGACGGAGAACCAGGTGCCTTCGTGCGTCGAGAGGCGCCGGTCTCCCGCGCCGGTGATCTTGGCCGTGACCGGAGCGTAGTCCCAGGACAGCGATTCGAGCACGAGCTTCGCCTGCTCCTCGACGAGGCCGGGCTGGACGTCCTGCCAGTGCTTCCAACGGATGCCGTTGTCGACGTCGGTCGGCACGAAGCTCCCGGCCGTCGCCCAATGCGCGCACAGGCACAGCTCGTAATACCGCAGGGCGTCGAGCGCGCGCCCGTCGTAGGCGCGCAGGACGCGGAGGTAGCGGAGGGAAGGCCCCTCGGGCTCGTTCCCGGTGAACAGGAAAGGCGCCGCCATGCGGACCTGCTCGATGAGCAAGGACGGGACGATGGACACGCTTAGAAGTGGGGGGCCGCGTCGGCGAGCAGCGGAAGGGCCGCGTCCTTGGCGGTCACGATCGCGTCGGCAGCGGAGACTGGCCAGGCGATGCCGAGCGCGGGGTCGCTCCAGCGGATGCCGGCGTCGACCTCCTTGCTCCAGTAGCCGGTGACCTTATAGGTCACGTCCGCGCTGTCCGAGAGGGCGCAGAAGCCGTGGGCGAAGCCGGCGGGCACCCAGAACATGCGGTTGCCGGAATCGTCGAGCTCGATCGAGGCGGACCTGCCGAACGTCGGGGAGCCGCGCCGGAGGTCCACGACCGCGTCGAAGATCCTTCCGCGCGAGCAGCGCACCAGCTTGCCGATCGCCCGCGGGGGGATCTGGTAATGCAGCCCGCGCACGACGCCCTTCCTCGAGCGCGACAGGTTGTCCTGGACGAGCGGCGGCAGGCCGGCCTTGCCCCAGTCGTCGGCGCGGAAGGCCTCGAAGAAGAAGCCCCGCTCATCGGGGAAAAACGGCCCTTCGACCGTGAGAAGTCCGTCGAGGCCGCCGTAGGGCTTGAAGGTGAGGGGCATGCCCTCATCTTACCGATTTCGTGGCCTTCAAATCACGAGCTGGTAGCCGTTGCGCGTCGTCGACAGCCTGTACCCTTCGGCGCCAAGGTCCGCGCGCAGGCGCTGCACGGTCTTCTCGAGGTCGTTCTTGGCGCCGTCCCGGCCCCAGATCTTGCGCAGCAGGACCTCCCATGAGACCTCTCCCTCGCTCTGCAGCAGGTGGAAGAGCACCTCGAAGCGCTTGGGGGGGAGGCTCGCGATCAGGGTCCCGCCGATCCACACCGACTTCGACTCCGGCATGATGCGGAATACGCCGCGCTTCCAGACCGCGAACGGCGTCTTGTTCTTGCGCGAGGACAGCACGCGGCGGATGACCTTGAGCAGCTCGTCCATCTGCACGGGCTTGCGCAGGTACTCGACCGGGCGCAGGGCCTTGATCTCGCTCTCGAAGAAGTTGGCGTCCGTCGGATAGGCGGTGAGCACGATCACCGGGATGTCGCGCGTGGCCTTGTTCTTCATCAGCAGCTTGACGACCTCGACGCCGTTGAGCCCCGGGAGCATCATGTCGAGGAGGATCAGGTCGGGGTTGAGCGAGAGCGCCTTCTCGTGCCCTTCCTTGCCGGTGAAGGCGTAGTGGACCTCGAAGCCCTGGTTGCGCAGGGCGTAGGACAGCAGGTGCTGGAAGTCCGGGTCGTCCTCGACGCTGAGTATGCGGGGCATCGGTCCCGGGATTATACCGGAGCGCTCCCATTCGCGCCCCCAAACTATCTGTGAACTTACAACCCCGGGACCAGCCGGTCCGCGGCCTCGAGCGCCGCCAGAAGATCGGCCTCCTCGAAAGGCTTGAGCAGGAGCCGGCTCACCCCTTCGGACACGGCCTTCTTCCCGAGGTCGGGGGACAGCCACGCGGTCATGATGATGGTCACGGTCTCCCGCGTGCGCGGATCCTCGCGCAGGCGGCGGCATAGCTGCCAGCCGTCGACCCGAGGCATGGACAGGTCGATCAGCGCGACGTCGGGCCGGAACTGCAGAGCCCGCGCCATGCCCGCCTCGCCGTCGAACGCCACGGCGACCTCGTAGCGCCCGTCCGCGGCCAGACGCAGGGCCAGAGGCCGGACGAGGTCTTGCTCGTCGTCGACGATCAGGACCTTCTTACGAGCGCGTTTGGGCATGGGGCTCGTCCTCCTTCGGCGCGACGGTCTTCGACGTCAGAGGCAGCGTGAAGCGGAAGCAGGCGCCCGCGCGCGGCGCGTTCTCCGCCCAGATGCGCCCCTCGTTGAGGGTCATGATCTCCCGGGAGATCGCGAGCCCGAGGCCGGTCCCCTTATAGCCCTCTCCGCCGCGCGCCCGGTCGAGCTGGACGAACTTGTCGAACAGCTCCCCGATCCTCTCCGCGGGGATGCCGGGGCCGTCGTCGGTGACGCTGACCATGACCTCGTCCTCGCCCGCCTCGGCCCGGACGACGACCCGGCCGCGCGCGTAGCGCCGGGAGTTGTCGAGGAGGTTGCCCAGAACCTGGGCGATCATGTCCGCGTCCACCCTCACGCTCGGCAGCTTGATGGGCAGCTCGACCTGGAGGGCGATCGCCCGCCCGCGGTTGGCCAGGCGCACCCCTTGGCAGACCTCCTCGATGAGCGCGAGGGGGTCCAACGGCTGGCGCCTCACGCGCGAGCGCCGCGACTCGAGGCGCGTCAGGTCGAGGAAGTTGTTGAGCAGGCGCGTCAGCCGGCTGATGTGGCGGTCCGCGGTCGCGATCATCTCGGTCTGCTCGTCGGTCAACGGGCCCGCCAGGTGGTCGCGCAAGGTGCCGACGACCGCCTTGACCACGCTCAGCGGAGTGCGCAGCTCGTGGGACACGGTGCTCAGCAGCTGATCCTTGAGCTTGTCGGTGTGCCGCCGCTCCTTCACCTCGGCGCGCACCTTCTCGAGCTTCTTGAGGTCGGAGACGTCCCGGATCGTGACGACCCAGGCGGGATAGCCCTTCCACTCGAGCTCGCCCGCGCGCATCTCGGCGCTGAGCTCCTCGTCGCCGTGCCCGGCCAGCTTCACCTCCACGGGCCGGCCCGGCGTGAGCTCGAAGTCGAACAGGCGCCCGACGAACTCCTCCCATCTCCGGCGGAACAGCCGCAGCGCCGCCGCGTTCGCGTAGCGCACCATGCGGCTGCGGTCGACGATGACCATCCCGTCGGGCGAGCCCTCGACGAGGCGCTCCATCTGGTGGAACAGGCGGTCGCGGGCCAGCGCGAAGCCGATGGCGTGGCGCAGGCGGCCGGCGTCGAGCTTGCTCTTCGGCAGGAAGTCCTGGGCGCCGTGCGCGATCGCCTCGAGGCCCATGTCCTCCTGGTCGAGGTTGGTGAGCACGACGACCGGCAGGCTCGGCGCCTTCGCGCGGACCTTGACCAAGGTGTCGAGGCCCCGGCTGTCGGGCAGCATCAGGTCGAGCAGCACGATGTCGTACTCCTGCCGGGAGAGCAGATCGAGGCCTCCCTGGAGGCTCACCACGCTCTCGAGCACGTATTTGACGCTCTCCCCGCAGGCCTCGTTGACGTACACGCTCATCAGCATCGTGTAGTCGGGGTCGTCTTCGATGAGAAGGACTCTGACGCGTTGCTCCATAGGGCCTCCACGGGCGCGGCGACGGCGGGCAGGACGATGGTGAAGCGCGCGCCCCGTCCCGGGGCGCTGACGACGGCGATCGAGCCGCCGCGGCGGTCGACGATCCGGCGGCAGATGGCGAGGCCCATGCCGCTGCCGGGGTACTCGTGCCGCGCGTGCAGCCGCTGAAAAGGCTGGAAGATGCGCTCGGCGAACTTCATATCGAAGCCGATGCCGTCGTCCTCGACGACGAGCTCGGCGCCTCCGCCCTCGAGCGCGCGGGCCCGCACGCGCACGCGCGGGGGCCGGCCGGGCTCGGTGAACTTCAGAGCGTTGCCGACGAGGTTCTGTAGGAGCTGCTTCAGCTGCCGGGGGTCGCCCTTCACGACCGGAAGGCGGCCGACCCGGACGTGCGCCCGCGACGCCGCGATCGCGGCGTCGAGGTCCGAGAGGACCTCCGAGGCCGTCGCCGACAGGTCGACGTCTTGAGGCGCGGCTTCCCGCGAGGTGATCCGGGCGAGCGACAGCAGCGCGTCGATGAGCTCCTGCATGCCCTCGAGCGAGCGGCCCATGCGCCGCAGGAAATCGAGGCTCGTGGCGTCGAGGCCGTCGCCGAGCCGCAGCCGCAGCTGCTCGGCGAAGGCCGAGGCCTTGCGCAGCGGCGTCTGCAGGTCGTGCGACGCCACGTAGGCGAACTGGGTCAGCTCCTCGTTCGAGCGGGAGAGGGCGGCCTCGGCCGACTTGCGGGCCGTGACGTCCTCGAAGGCGAGGCCGAGCAGCGGCCCGCCCAAGGGGAAGGCCCGGATCGAGAAGCGGCGGCCGGGGGCGCGCGACGTGACGGGGAAATCGTCGAGCTCCACCTCGCGGCCGCGCCGCAGGGCCTCGACGCAGGCGCGAGGCAAGGGGCCGCCGCGCAGCTCGGGCGCGAAATCGAGGAGGCGCCGGCCCGACGGGTTCTCCTCCCCGGCCGCGGAGAGCCGCATCCCCGCGGGGTTGAAGTCCACGATGAGCCAGCTGTCCGGGTCGGCGGGCTTCTCGACGCGCAGCACGGCGATGCCGATCGGCAGCTCGGAGACGATGCGGCGGTAGAGCTGGATGCGCCGCCCGTCTTCGTCTCGTCCGAGCGCCGCGACCCGCAAGGTCGCCTTGGCGTCCGCGAGCTCCTCTTCGCGCCGGGCGAGGAGGGCGCGGAGCTCCTCCCACGCGCCGGCCTTCTCGGCGAACATGGCCCTCACGAAGATGGCCGTCGTGGCGGCGGCGGCGCCCAGCAGGACGATGACGGCGGCGGCGGTGTCGGGGGTCTGCATGCTCTCTCCGGGGGGTATTCCCAGTTTGGCCCCGAAACAAAGTCGTTGCAATGACGCGCGTGTCAGGGAGGTCAGGGCTCGGTATAATGGTCTCATGGCAACGCGCCGGAAGATATTGCTGATCGACGATGAGGCCGACATCCGCCGCGCCTACGGGGATCTCCTCGAGGCGGAGGGCTACTCCGTCGCCCGCGCCTCGAACGTGCGCGACGGCTTCGCCGCCGCGCGCAAGAACATCCCCGACCTGGTCCTCTCCGATGTCTCGATGCCCGGCGGCGACGGCTTCTCCTTGCTCGCCCGGCTCCGCGCCGACAAGGCCACCGCGCGCGTGCCCGTGGTCCTCATGTCCGGCGTCCGCAAGGGCACGGCGGACCAGGCCGAGGGCCTCGATCAGGGCGCCGACGACTACCTCTCGAAGCCCGTCTCCCCGGTCCTCATCCGCGCCAAGGTCGCGGCGGTCCTGCGCCGCTACGGCGCGCCCGAGGAGCTCGGCGAGACGCTCAAGGCGCACGGGCTCGTGCTCGACGTGGTGGCGCGCACGGTGACGGTCTCCGGAAAGCGGGTCCGCCTGACGCGCAAGGAGTTCGACCTGCTGACCACCTTTCTGCGCAAGCAGGGGCGGGTGCTGACCGTTCCCTTCCTTTTAGAGACGGTCTGGGGCTACGACCCGGCGGACTACTCCGACCCCCACACGATCGGCGTGCACGTCTCGACCTTGCGGCGCAAGATCGGGACGAAGCTCGCTCAGCGCATCGTCGCCGTGCCGGGCCTCGGCTACCGCTTCGAAGCCTGACCGCGGGATTTAGGATAAATTTGGTGGCGGTCCCGCCCCGGCCGCCCTAAACTATGGCATGAAGCCGAAAACCGACGACCGGCCCAAGATCGTCGTCATCGACGACGAATCGGACTTCCTCACGGCGATGGAGCGCTCCCTCAAGCCGCTGTACCGCGTGACGACCCTATACGGCAGCGAGTGGACCTACGAGCAGGTCGCGGCGCTGGCTCCGGACCTGATCCTGCTCGACATCCACATGCCGGAGCAAGGCGGCATCGACCTGTGCCGCGACCTGCGCGCCGACCCGCGCTTCACCAACCTGCCGATCCTCTTCCTCACGGCGTCGAGCTCGAACGAGGACTACCGCCAGCACCTGCAGGTCGGCGGGACCCGGTTCATCAACAAGACGGTCGACCGCCGGCAGCTTCTCGAGGCCATCGCGGAGGAGCTCTCCGCCGCTCAGACGAACAGCTGATCGTCCGGCCCATCCCACCGGGGCAGCACGAAGGAGAAGCGCGAGCCCTCGCCCGGAGCCCCTTCGATCTCGAGCGCGGTCCCGTGCGCGTCGAGGATCTTCTTGACGAGCATGAGCCCGACGCCGAAGCCCGCCGCCGTCTGCCGCCCCTTCTCGGTGCGAAAGCCCGTCAGGATCGCCTCGCGGTCCTCCGGCGCGATGCCGATGCCCGTGTCGGAGACGTACACGCGCAGGCGTCCATCCTTCTCGACGGAGACGCCCGCGGAGACGCGCCCGCCCTCGTCGGCGTATTTGACCGCGTTGCCGACGAGGTTGGTCGCGACCATGACCAGCGCCTCGGGATCCGCCTTCGCCGCCGGCGTCCCCTCGGGGACCTCGAGCGTGAAGGCCAGGCCTTTGCGCTCGTAGATCGGCTGAAGGGCCTTGGCGGCCGAGGCCAGCACGCGGCCGAGGTCGGCGCGGTGCGGGCGCACGGCGAAGCGCCCAGACTCGAGCAGGCCCAGGTCGAGGAGGTTGCGCGTCGCCAGCGACAAGGAGCGCACGTTGGTCTCGATGATCAGGTAATAGTCCGCGCGACGGCCCGTCGGCGCGACGGCCTCGGTCTGCTTCATGAGGTTGACCGTCGTGCCGACGACGCTCAGCGCGTTGTTGAACTCGTGGCTGGCCATCGAGACGAGGCTGCCTTTCAGGCGCCCGAGCTCCGCCTCCTTCTCGAACTGGGCGTTGAGGCGCGTCGCCATCTCTCCCATCGCCGCGTGGAGGTCCGCGACCTCGGGGCCGGCGCCGCGCGGCGGGGGGAAGCTCCAGGGCTTGCCCAAGGTCCAGCGCCGGGCGTTCTCGCGCAGGGCGGCGACGGGGCCGATCAGCGCGCGCGACAGCATGACCGCGACGAAGGCCGCCGCGGCCGCGCCAGCGAGGAGTATGAGCCTCAGGGCGGAGCGCGACGCCTCCTCGGTCTCGAGGCGCCTCGCCCGGAGGTCGGCGACGTTGACGTTCGCGAGCTCGTTCAAGGGCTCGGCGACGGCGTCGAGCTCGCGGGCCCGCCGCGCCGCCGCGGCCGCGTCGGCGGGCGTCAGACGGCCGGCGCGGCGGCGCGAGATCCACGGGCTGCGTTCGGCGAGGTAGGCGGTCAGGCGGCGGTCCGCCTCGGCGACCGAGGCGCGCGCCCGCGGGTCGGCGGCGGCCGCCTCGAGCTCGCCGAGCGCGGCGCGCACGCGCACCAGGCTCTCCTCGCGGCGCTCGAGCCAGGCGGGCTGCCCGGAGAGCAGGAACTGGTCGCCGTTCTGGTCCACGCGGCGGAGCTCGTCGCGCAGGCGGGGCAAGGTGGCCAGCACCGTGAGCCCCTGCTGGAACGCCGCCTCCAGCCGCTCGTGCGCGCGGCTTTGCCGCCAGTACGACGCGCCGACGCCGAGGGAGTACAGCCAGACGAGGCCCGCGGCCAGCACGAGCTGGGTGCGCAGGTTCGGGGAGCTCACCGGGGCGCCTTCTCGCGGTGGATCAGCGCGCGGGCGCGACGCTCGAGCCCCGCGGCCTGGTCGCCTCGTCCGCGGCGGCGCAGCAGGTGGGCGTAATGACCCAAGGTCCCCGCCAGGCGCGGGCTGCTCTTGCCGTGCGCCTTCTCGAGCTGGTCGACGGCGCGCCGGTACAGCGCCTCCGCCTCATCGAGCTTCTCCTGGGCCTCGTAGAACAGGGCGAGGTCGTTCAACGCGGCCTCCGTCTCCGGATGCCCCGGGCCCAGCACCTTTTCCTTGACCGCCAGCGCTCGCTGATAAAAATCGTCGGCCTCGGCGAAATCTCCGCGCGCGTGGTGGAAGAGGGCGAGGTCGGTCAGGCGGTCCGCGGTGAAGCGGCTCGACGGGCCCAGCGCCTTCTCGGTGATCGCCAGGGCGCGGCGGTACGCCGCGGCGGCCTCGTCCTCCTTGCCCCGGGCGCGCTGGAGCGCGGCGAGGTCCGCGAGCCGGGCGGCGGCCTCGGCGTGGCGCTTCGGGTCCTTCTCGGCCGAGGCCAGGGCGCGGCGCAGGAGCCGGGCCGCCTCCTCCTCCTTGCCGGAGGCCGCGCAGGCCGCGGCGAGGTCGGCGACGGCGGCGGCGGTCTCGGGGGCGTCCGGGCCGTGGCGTTTCTCCAAGATGACCAGCGCGCGGCGGTAGAGCTTCTCCGCCTTCGACGGCGCGCCCTGCGCCATTCGCAGGTCGCCGAGCGCGTTGAGCGAGGCCGCCAGGCGGGGGTCGTTGGGCCCGAAGCCCTGCGCCCGGGCGAGCGCCGCGTCGAGCGCGGGCTCGGCCTCCGCGAGGCGGCCTCGGCTCAGGGCGCGCCCGCCGAGCTCCCAGTCGCGGCGCCATTCGACGCCGCCGGCGCAGGCGCCGAGGAGGAGGCAAAGCAGGATCGGCTTGAAGCGGCTCACGACTCATGATAGCGATTTCCGCGAGGCCTTGCGATTTAGAAACTATTTGAAGGGCGCGCTTCGCGGGCGAGGGGTACAATAGTCCGATGAAAAAGATCATGATCGCGCTGGCCCTCGCCGTCGCGCCCGTCGGCGCCTCGGCGCTGGGAGCTATCAAGGAAGCCGGGGTCGGCGTCATCGCCGGCGATCCGATCGGCGGCACGGCCAAGCTGTGGTTCGACGACGTCTACGCGATGGACGTCGGCGTCGGCTTCAGCGGCTCCGCGGTCCTCTGGGGCGACTTCATGTATCACGCCTGGAACCTTCTGCCCCCGATCGACGAGGGACGGCTCGGCCTTTACTTGAGCGCGGGCCCGCGCATCGAGACCGCGTCGGACACGCAGTTCGGGATACGCACGATGGTCGGGGCGACCTGGCGCCTCTCGCGGCAGCCCCTCGAGGTCTTCGCCGAGGCCGGCCCGGTGTTCCGCATGACCCCCGCGGGGCGCGTGAACGCCGACGGCGGCGTCGGGATCAGGCTGTACCTCGGCTCAGCGCGCTAAGGCCGCGGCTTCAGTGCGCCAGTAGGCCTGACCCTCGGGCGGCAAGGTGTAGACCGGGTCCAGGTACTCGTAGCGGCGCGTCAACGCGTCCTCGTCGTCGGCCTCGATGCCGGTGCGGTAGCCCTTGGTCCAGTAGGAGATGCCCTTGACCTTGTCGTAGTCGGCGAGCTGATGGATCCAGCGCTTGCCCACGTACGGCACGTCGACGGTCACGCGCGGCGTGGCGAAGCCGGGCAGATAGCCCATGATGTCGTGTTGGAGCTTCATGCCCTCGGCGATGGACAGGCGCCAGTGCTCCGAGTTGGGGATCATGTCGGCCATGTAGAAGTAGTACGGCATGATCTTCGCGTGGTCGAGCAGCATGAAGCACAGCTCGAGCAGGTCCTGGCGCGTCGTGTTCACGCCGCGCAGCAGCACGCCCTGGTTGCGCACGTCCCGGAAGCCCATCTCGAGCAGCTTGCGCACGGCCTTGCCGACGAGCGGGGTCACCTGTTGGGCGTGGTTGACGTGCGTGTGCACGGCGATGTCGATGCCGCGGTCCCAGGCGCGCTTGGAGATGCGCTCGAGGGCCTTGAGCACGTCGTCCTGAAGGAAGTGCTGAGGCAGGCCTTGCAGCCCTTTGGTGGCCAGACGGATGTCCTTGATGTTGGGGATGTCCATCAGCTCCATCAGGAACACCTCGAGCTGGGCGATCGGCACGTTGGCCACGTCGCCGCCGGAGACGACCACGTCGCGCACCGAGGGGGTCTTGCGCAGGTACTCGAGCATCGCGGCGTAGCGGTCCTTGGGCTGGCCCTCGAACTTGTGCTTCTGCACCTGGGGGACGGAGTTGCCGACGAGGTCCATGCGCGTGCAGTGGCCGCAGTACTGCGGGCACGTCGCGATCATCTCGGCGAGCACCTTGGTCGGATAGCGGTGCGTGAGGCCCTCGCTGGCCCACATCTCGGACTCGTGCAGGCTGTCGCGGCTCGCCTTGGGGTGGTTGGGCCACTCCGTGTGCCGGTCGGACACGATCGGGATCATGTAGCGGCGAACGGGATCGTTCCGGAGATCCTTCTCGTTCATCGTGTTGAGCATCTGAGGGGGGATGAGCAAAGACATCGTCGCCTTCTCGTTCTGGTCCTTGACGATCTCCTCGGCGAGCTCGTCCGTCAGGAACGAGCCGAACGCGTCCTTGAGATCTTTGAGGTTCTTGGCCGAGTGCTGGCGCTGCCACAGCGCCGACTCCCACTGCTCCTTCGTGACGCCCTTATAGCCCGGCAGGCGCGTCCAATCCGGTTCCTTATACTCCCGCTTGAGGGGGTACTGGAACGGCTGCCGCGACGCGTCCGCCTTCACTTTCTTGGCCATGTCCCCATTATAGGAAATTGGTGTCAGGCCTAACGGTAGTGACAGTATTTCGAAGATTGGCATGCAACTTTTTGGGGGGGTCGTTCGTATGATTGGTATGGGAAGAAGAACCCGGATCCATTTCAACGGCGCCGTCTATCACGTCATGGCAAAGGGCGTGGACGGTCGAACCATCTTTGTCGATGATCACGATCGCAGGTTTTTCCTCGAGACGCTTGAACGTATATGCGCGGACTCGGGCGCGGAGATCTTCGCCTATTGCCTTATGGGAAATCATTTCCACCTCGCGATCCAGGTCTCTCGCATCCCGCTTTCCGCAATCATGCAGCGGCTCCTCACGGGCTATGTGACCGCCTTCAATTTCCGACATAACCGAACCGGGCACCTGTTCCAGGCTCGATACCGCTCGAAGCATTGCCTGGACGACGCGCACCTCGCCGTCGTGATCAGATACATCCATGAGAATCCGGTGCAAGCGGGACTCGTCACGCGCGCATGCGATTGGCCTTGGTCCAGCGCGGGCGACTACGAGGCGGATGATACGACAGAAGTGTCGATCCCCGCTGATTTCGATCCTTGGAAAGCCGACGATGAACCCAAGCACGCGCGCCGCTTCATCGAGGATCCGCAGGCCCCCCTCGACGATATCGCCATTCGAGTGCAGAAACGAACCGGGGTCACGATCAGAGAAATGCAGTCGGCGGACCGACGAAGAAGTGTCGTGGCCGCGCGGCGGGCACTGACTCATGAGGCTGCATGCCAAGGGCACCCTCTCCATGCGATCGCCGCATGGCTGCATACGACCCCGACTTCTGTCACTCGGTATTCCAAGGGCATTTCTGTCATTGCCGTTAGTCTGGACACCTAATTCTGTAGAATCGCCTCATGCTAAAGGGAAAAACTGCGGTGGTGACAGGATCGACGAGCGGAATCGGCTTGGGAGTCGCCAAAGCGCTGGCGCAGCAAGGCGCCTCGGTGATGATCAACGGGTTCGGCGATGCGAAAGAGATCGAGGCCATAAGGCTCTCGCTCGAAAGGCTTTCCGGGGCGCAGGCGGCTTATCAGGACGCGGACATGAGCAAGCCGGCCGAGGTCGCAGCGATGATCATGGCCGCCGAGCGGACCTTCGGCAAGGTCGACATCCTGGTCAACAACGCCGGCATCCAGCACCTGGCGCCTGTCGAGGAGTTCCCGGCCGATAAGTGGGACGCCATCATCGCGATCAACCTGTCTTCGAGCTTCCACACCATCCGCGCGGCCCTGCCCGGCATGAAAAAGCGGGGTTGGGGACGCATCGTCAACATCGCCTCGGCGCACGGCCTCGTTGCATCGGTGCACAAGGCCGCCTATGTCGCCGCCAAGCACGGCCTCATCGGCTTGACCAAGACGGTCGCTCTCGAGACGGCGCCGACCGGCATTACCTGCAACGCGATCTGCCCCGGCTGGGTGCTGACGCCGTTGGTGCAGAAGCAGATCGACGCGCTAGCGGCCCGCGACCGCATGACCGAGGCCGAGGCGAAGACCAAGCTCCTCGCCGAGAAGCAGCCCTCGCACGAGTTCGCGACCCCGGATCAGATCGGCGGGATGGTCGTGTTCCTGTGCTCCGACGCCGCCTCGCAGATGCGCGGCGCCGCGCTCACTGTCGATGGCGGCTGGACGGCGCAGTAAGGCAGGGCGGAAATACTGTCATTACCGTTAGGCCTGACACCAACTATCGGTTCTCGACCCAGGCGACGAGCTCGTCGAAGGCGGCGTGGGCGCGGGGCATGAGGGGGGTGACGAAGGGGAACATGTCGGCGTTGGTGTCGATGTGGGCGGCGTCGTCCTCGAAGACCGATCGGTGCAGGTCGGCCTTGCCCTTGGAGCGCACGAGGTCCCGGTAGGCCTCGCCGTGGCCCGCGCAGGGGATCAGGTAGTCGTGCCGGCCGGCGATCGAGATCAGGGGGGCCTTGAGGTCGCCGGTGTTCTCGAACTCGCGGATGGCGGCCAGGGCGGCGGGGCGGGAGTCGAGGTCGTAATCGGCGACGGGGCCCGCGTACGACGGGTCGAGGTCGCTGAGGAAGATGCCGAGCGAGGACTCCCAGTACACGAGCTTGTAGAGGTCGGCCAGCGGCTTCCACTTGGCGTCCACGCGGGGGAAGCCGGCGCGGGCGATCGCGTCCTGGTCCCAGGGCTCCTTGGAGACCGCGCGCAGCAGGGCGGGAAGCTCGCGCAGGAGATTGCCTTTGTCGGCGCGCCACATCACGCCGGAGATCTCCACCGCGCCGTCCACGAACCCCATCTCGGCGGCGCGGCGCGCGATGAAGCCGCCGTTGGAGAGGCCGATGGCGTAGACGCGCTCGGGGGAGGAGCCGTGGCGGCGCAGGATGAGCTCTCGCGCCGTTTCCACCAAGGCCTCCAGCCGCGAGGCCCAGCGGCGCACCGAGCTCTCCGGGGTCATGGGCATGACCACGGTGTCGCCGTCGAGCAGAGCGCGGCGCACGCCTTTGTCGGTCGCGGCGAAGGCATAGCCTTTGGAGAGGAGGAAGTCGGAGAAATACAGGTCGTAGGTGCTCTCGTCGGTGATGCCCGAGGCGGCGGCGACGACGAGGCGCCCGTTCCAGTCGCGCGGCACGCGCAGGAGGAAGCGCGCGCGGTTCTCCGGAGGCAAGGCCCCGGTGATGAGCGTGCCCGGGACGGGCCTGTCGATCTTCGTCCACAGCGCCTTGGGCGGCGCGATGTGAAGGGCGTCCTCGGTGAGGACCCGGCCCGTGGTGGTCAGGTCGGCGACGTCCGCCTCGACGATCCCCGGCTCGCGGGGGAGGTCCACGCGGAAGGCGTAGGCGCGGGGAAGGCTCACGGCTTCAGGATCTTCGCCAGCTCGTCGCGCTTCTTGAGAGGGAAGTAATGGTCTCCGGAGACGATGCGCGCGCGGAACCTCCCGGTCTTGTCGGTCAGGACGGTGCCGGAGGGCGGAGCCTTCTCGGGGGCCGCGATGCCGAGCCGGTCGAAGAGGACCTTGGCGCTCTCCCAGTTCAGCAGCTTGTCGCCGTCGGCGTGGACGAGCTCGAGGCGCATATCGAGGTCGTGAATTTTCGCCGCGTCTTCCGGCGAAAATTCAAGACGGAACATGTCGCTCGAGCGGCGCAGCATGGCCTCCTGCCAGCCCGGGTCTTTCGCGTCGCGCTGGATGTCCTTGATGAAAGCCTTGCGGAGGTGGTCGACCGCCTTGTCCCACGGCTCCTTGAGGTCGGCCAGCATCATGCCGGCGGCGTCCTTGGAGGCCAGCGCGATGATCTGGCCGCGCTGGAAGCGCCACGTCTCGAGCCAGGCGGCGATCGCGGGGGCGAGGAACGGGTTCATGCGGCCCGTCGCCTCCCAGAGCTCGGCCGTCGCGTCGCCGGCATTGAGCCAGTCGACGACGGCGCGCGTGGCCTGGCTCATGCGCTCGAAATCGGGGCCGGCCTTCTTCTCGCTGCCCTCGAAGTGGGTCGTGGCGTGGAGCAGGAACACGCGCGAGCCGGACAGGGCCTTGAGCGCGGCGGCGACGGCGGGCTCGGCGTGGAGCTGGACCATGCGCTGGAAGACGAGGGTGCCGAAGGAATGCAGGGCGAGCTCGACCTTGCCGCCGGGGGAGTCCTTCGCGGCGATGAGCACGGCGCGCGCGAGGTCGCGGGCGTCGGCGTCGATGGGGGACTTCGTCGGGAGCCAGGCGGAAGGCGCGTGGCCGCGCGTCCAGAGGAAGAGCTCGGCTCCGGCTGGCTTCTCCGCGCGGGCGAACAGGGGCTCGAAGCTCTCGGTCAGAGCGAGGCCGCCGGCGTACACGCGCGCCCGGCCGCCGGACGAGCCTTCTCGGGCCTTGTAGTGGATCGGGGCCCCGCCGTCGCCCTCGAACTCGCCCAGCGTCCAGCCTTCGCCCGGGGCGCCGGCGCGGCCGCCGTCGAACAAAGCCTTAGCCTCGGCCGCGGAGTCTTCGAGGGATTTCGAGGGCTTCTCGCTTTTCGCCGCGGCCACCGGCAGCGGCAAAGGCAGAGGCACGGGCAGCGCGGGCAGAGCGGGGACCGCGGTCGGGAGCATCAGGCGCGGGGCCTCGGCCTTGGCGGGCGCGGAGAGCGAAGGGGCGGTGAGCGACAGGGGCGCTGAGAGGGCCGGAGCGGTGAGCGCCGGGGCCGCTCCTCCGAGCGTCGGGACTCCGGCGAAGCTTCCAAGGGAGCCGGTCAGGCGCGGGGCGGCGACGACGCCGGCGAAGGTGGGGGGAACGAACGCCATCGCGACGGTGAGAAGGATAGTGTTCATTGAGATTATTCTAGTTCACGCGGCCCCTTTTCCTGTGGGCCGTCCGGCCCCGGGGCGGGCGGCAAAAGGCCTAGCCATTTGATAGACTCGGCCCATGGAGATCACCCGCGTCTGCGTCGTCGGCGGCGGCACGATGGGCAACGGCATAGCCCACGTCTTCGCCCAGAAAGGCTTTTCCGTCACCCTCGTCGAGGCGAAGAAGGAGCTCGCCGACAAGGCCGTGGCGACGATCACGAGGAACATGGACCGTCAGGTCGCCAAGGGCGGCCTGACCGCGGCGGACAAGGACGCGGCGCTCGGACGCCTGAAGACCGCGACGTCGATCGCCGAAGCGGCCGGGTTCCAGCTCGCGGTCGAGGCCGTCCCCGAGCGCCTCGACATCAAGGCCGCGGTGTTCAAGGACCTCGAGGCCCACGGCGCGCCGGGGGCCATCCTCGCGACGAACACCTCCTCTTTGCCGATCACCGATATCGCGGCGACGCTGAAGGACCCGTCGCGGGTCATCGGCATGCACTTCATGAACCCCGTCCCGGTCATGAAGCTCGTCGAGATCATCCGCGGCAAGAGGACGTCGGACGCGGCGACCGAGGCGGTCAAGGCGCTCACGGTCAAGCTCGGCAAGATCCCGGCCGTCGCCAACGACTTCCCCGGCTTCGTCTCGAACAGAGTCCTGATGCCCATGATCAACGAGGCGATCCTCTGCCTTCAAGAGGGCGTCTCGACGAAGGAAGACATCGACACCATCATGAAGCTCGGCATGGCCCACCCGATGGGCCCCATCGCGCTGGCCGACTACATCGGCCTCGACGTGTGCCTGGCCATCATGGAGGTGCTCGACAAGGGCTTCGGCGGCGTGAAGTACAAGCCGGCGGAGCTGCTGCGCAAGATGGTCTCCGACGGCAAGCTGGGCGTCAAGTCCGGCGCCGGCTTCTACGAGTACCCCAAGAAATAACATGGATTTCAACTTCACCGAATCGATGTCGATGCTGCGCGACTCCGCTCGGGAGTTCGCCGAGAAGCGGCTCAAGCCCGGGGCGCTCGAATGGGACGAGCACGAGGCGATCCCGCCCGAGGTCTACAAGGAAGGCGCCGACCTGGGCTTCTTCGGCCTCTCGGTCCCCGAGGAATTCGGCGGCCTGGGCGTCGACCCTCTGGCCTACGCGGCCGCGATGGAGGAGCTCGCGCGCGGCTCGGCCTCGTTCCAGGTCTGCGCCACCGTGCACAACTCCTTGGTCTGCGCCGCGATCGCCAAGCACGGCACCGACGCGCAGAAGAAGAAGTTCCTGCCCAAGCTCGCCTCCGGCGAGTGGATCGGCGCGTACTCCCTGTCCGAGCCCGGCGCGGGCACGGACGCCGGCTCGCTCGCTACGCTCGCGATCGATGGCGGCGACCATTGGCTCGTCAACGGGACCAAGTCGTGGGTCACCAACGGCGGCTTCGCCACCGTGTTCCTGACCTTCGTGTCCACGAACAAGGAGGCGGGCTCGCGCGGCATCACCTGCCTGCTCGTCGAGAAGGGCATGCCCGGCTTCACGGTCGGCAAGAAGGAGAAGAAGATGGGCCTGCGCGCCTCCGACACGCGCGAGACGAACTTCGTCAACGCGAAGATCCCGAAGGACGCTTTGCTCGGCGGCGTCGGCGGCGGCTTCAAGATCGCGATGAGCCAGCTGGATTCAGGCCGCATCGGAATCGCGGCGCAGGCCGTCGGCATCGCCCAGGCCGCGCTCGAGGAGGCGGTCTCCTACGCCAAGCAGCGCAAGCAGTTCGGCAAGAAGCTCTCCGAGTTCCAGCTCACCCAAGCTAAAATCGCGGACATGGCTACGAACATCGCGGCAGGACGTTTATTGGTATTTCAAGCCGCGAGCCTTCTCTCTCGCGGCTTGAAATGCACGATGGAGGCCTCGATGGCGAAGTCCTTCGCCTCGCGCATCGCCAACAAGGCCTGCTTCGACGCCGTGCAGATCCACGGCGGCAACGGGTTCGTACGGGAGTTCCCCGTGGAGCGGTATTACCGCGACGTGCGCGTGACCGAGATCTACGAGGGCACGACCGAGGTCCAGAGCCTCATCGTGGCGCGCGAGGTCCTCGGATGAGGCTCGCGCTCGCGCTGAGCCTGGCCCTGGCGTCGCCGGCACCCGCCGCCGCCCCGCACCGGCCCGCCGAGCATGGCGAGCACTACCTCCCGGTCACGCTCGGCCCGGAGTACATCGAGCTCGTGACCCAGCTGCGCGCCAAGAGCGGGGCCAAGCCGGATTTCGAGTACCGGCAGACCGTGCTCAAGGGTCTGCGCTTGAACGAATCCGTCGACCGGGAGCAGGCTCCGGGCGGCCACACCGCGGCCCTCATCGTCGTTCGCGACGCGAAGGACAAGAAGCGCGCCCGCGCGCTGGCGCGGGAGGTGCTCGAGGCGGAGGACTGGGCCGACGTCGCCAAGACCCTGGCGGCGCGGACCTTGACCGTCGCGGAGCATCTGAAGGCCGTGAGCAAGAACGTCGACTACATCAACAGCCATGTCTCGCCGGGCTACGTGACGGTCGACGTCGTCTGGGTCGAGCGGCAGCTCCAACGGGACCTGGACGGCGTCGTCGCGGCGCTCTACCTCGCCCGCTCGCCGCGCGGCGTCAGCAAGACCAAGGCGTCCAAGCCGTTGCCCGCCAGCGGCGTCGCGCGGTAGCCGGCGGAAAGCGCGCTTTCCAAGCGCGCGGCTTCCTCGGGACGCGACCGCCAGGCCCAATCCTTGTAGAGCACCAGCTCCGGGGCGGAGCCGACGCGCGCCCGCTCGGCCTCGAAGCGGGGCAGGTCCTCGAGGATCAAGAAGGCCCACGCCGCGGGGCGCCGCGCGACCTCGCGCACGAAGGACGGGTTGAACGCGGCGACGAAGGCGCGCTCCGGGATCAGCTTCGCCGAGCGCTCTAGAAAACGGCGCGAGGCCTCTCGCTCCGCGTCGGGCGGCGGCGAGCCGGCCGCGGCGAGGCCCGCCGCGAGCAGGGCCGCGGGGACGGCGGCGGGGCCCAGCGCGCCCGCGGCCGCCACGGCGAGAGGCAGCAGGACGCTCAGCGCGTAGCGGTCCTCGGTGCCCGTGTCGAAGCGCCCGCGGAAGAAGCAGTTATAAAGGAGGAAGAAGGCGGCCGACAGCGCCGCCAGGCGGGCCGCCGGGCGCTTGAGGGAGGCCGCGAGCGTCGCCGGGATGAGGATCAGCCAGAACTCCGCGCGCTCCGCGAGCCAGCGGAGGTTGGGAAGCACCTGACGTGCCAGATGGGCCAGCGGCGCGGTGGTGGAGGCGGAGTAGCCGGGAAGGGCCTCGGCGCGGTTGGAGAGGGCGATCGCGGCGGGGAAAGCGGCGCCGAGGAGCGCGGGAAGGATGACGGCGAGGGGCGCTCTCATCAGGGCGGCATAGCCGATCAAAAGGGCGTTCTCGGGACGGACCTGGATGGCGAAGGCAACGGTGCATGCCGCGAAGGCGTTGAGCCCCGGCTCCTTGTCCCGCGCGTGCAGCGCGGCGAGCGACGCGGCGATCCAGAATAAGGAGGAGCTCGTGAGGTCGCTGGCGCGTCCGTAGCTCACGGCCAGCGGCAGCGCGGCCCAGAGGAACGCAGCCGCGAGGGCGCCCTGTTCGTCATCGAATATTTCCAGCGCGGCCCAGAACACGAACAGGGCGGAGAGCGACGAGAGCAAGGCGCTCCAGAGGAAGGAGCTTCCGCCCAAGGTCAGGAACGCGGCCAGCGCGACATGATGCCCGCCGGGCCAGGTGGGGCGGCGCAGCACGTCGTAGCCGGGCAGGCCGCCAGCGAGGGTCTCGGCGAAGGTCCCCGACGCGGCGAGGTGGCGCGCGATGTCGAGGTGCTCGAACTCGTCGTAGTACACCCGGTGCGCGGAGCCCCCGGCCAGCCGCAGCGCCAGCGCCGCGAACACGAGCGCGGCGAGCAGGCGGAGGCCGCCCGGAGAGCAGCGCCGGCCCAGGCGGCCGAGCGCCGACGGCAGCAAAGCCAGCCAGCCCGCGAGCAGCAGCGCCAGCGCCGCGGGGTAGGCCGTGGACATCAATGCCGCGTCAGCTTCTTGTAGTGGATGCGCTTGGGCTGCACGTCGCCGAGCCGCTTCTTGCGGTCTTCCTCGTACGCCTCGAAATTGCCCTCGAACCAGGTCACCTGAGAGTCGCCCTCGAAGGCCAGGATGTGGGTGGCGATGCGGTCGAGGAACCAGCGGTCGTGGCTGATGACCACGGCGCAGCCGGGGAAGGCCTGGATCGCTTCTTCCAGGGCGCGCAGCGTGTGCACGTCGAGGTCGTTGGTCGGCTCGTCGAGGAGGAGGACGTTTGCGCCTTCCTTGAGCATCTTGGCGAGGTGGACGCGGTTGCGCTCTCCGCCGGAGAGGTTCTTGACGAGCTTCTGCTGGTCCTGGCCGGCGAAGTTGAAGCGGCCGCAGTACGCGCGCGAAGGCATCTCGAGCTTGCCGAGCTTGACGATGTCGAGGCCGTCGGAGATGACCTCCCAGACGTTCTTCTCTCCGTCGAGCTGGCGGTTCTGGTCCACGTAGCCGAGCTTGACCGTCTCTCCGACCTTGAACGAACCCGCGTCGGGCTTCTCGAGCCCGGTGATCATGCGGAAGAGCGTGGTCTTGCCCGCGCCGTTCGGCCCGATGACGCCGACGATGCCGTTGGGGGGGAGCTTGAAGGTGAGGTTCTCGTAGAGGAGCTTGTCGCCGTAGGCCTTGGTGATTCCGGCGGCCTCGATGACGGTGTCGCCGAGGCGCGGCCCCGGCGGGATGTACAGCTCGAGGGCGTCGTAGCTCTTCTCCTTCTGCGATTCCTCGAGCATCTTGTCGTAGTTCGACAGGCGGGCCTTCGACTTCGCGCGGCGGCCCTTCACGCCGGCGCGCACCCACTCGAGCTCCTCGGCCAGGGCCTTCTGCATCTTGGTCTCGGACTTGGCCTCCTGCGCGAGGCGGTTGCCCTTTTGTTCGAGCCAAGAAGCATAGTTTCCTTTATACGGAATGCCTTCACCTCGGTCTAATTCCAAAATCCAACCGGCCACGTTGTCGAGGAAGTAGCGGTCGTGGGTGACGGCGATGATCGTGCCCTCGTACTTCGAGAGGTGCTGCTCGAGCCATTCCACCGACTCGGCGTCGAGGTGGTTGGTCGGCTCGTCGAGAAGCAGGATGTCCGGCTTCTGCAGCAGCAGGCGGCACATCGCCACGCGGCGCTTCTCGCCGCCGGAGAGGGTCCCGCACTTCTGGTCGGAGGGAGGGCAGCGCAAGGCGTCCATCGCGACCTCGAGCGTGCTGTCGATCTCCCAGGCGTTGCTGGTGTCGATCTTCTCCTGGAGCTTGCCCTGCTTGTCGAGGAGCTTCTCCATGCCCTCGGGCGTCAGGTTCGGGTCGGCGAGCTGGTCGTTGATCGCGTTGTAGTCGGCGAGGAGCTTCATCGTCTCGGCCACGCCCTCGGAGACGGTCTCCTTGACCGTCTTCTCCGGGTCGAGCTGGGGCTCCTGCTCGAGGAGGCCGATGGTGTAGCCCTTCGACTGCGTGATCTGGCCGGTGTACTCCGTGTCCTTGCCCGCCATGATCCGAAGCAAGGTCGATTTCCCCGAGCCGTTGTCGCCCAGGACTCCGATTTTCGCTCCGTAATAAAAAGAAAGATAGATGCCCTTGAGGACCTGCTTCTTCGGCGGGTGGATGCGGCCCACGTCGATGAGCGAATAGATGATCTGCTTCGTGTCGGTCGTGGTGCTGGCCATGGGGTTACTCCTTCGGGGGATGGGCCTGGAGCCAGGCGCGTTGGACGGCCCAGGCGGTGACGGCGGCGAGAAGAGCGAGCGCGGCGTGCTTCGGCGGCAGCGGCAGCGAGAAGGCCTGCGCGGCGGCGAGCGCGAGGACCCCGAGCTGGACCTGCGCCGCCCCGGCGAAGGCGACGAAGGAGTCCTCGTCGGACGCGGCCATCAGCGCCAAGGGGAGCACGGTCACGCAGTAGGCCCAAAGAAGCCTCAGGAGGAAGGGGAGATGCTCGCGCTCGAGCACGGGCGAGGAGGCGGCCCAGGTCCAGGCGCACAGCGCGCCGGCCGTGAACGCGGCGGCGCCGAACGCGTACAGGCGGCCGTGGCGGCGGGCGAGCAGGTGGCCGGGAAGCAGGATCATCTGCAGGACGAGCGGCATCAGCGCGGCGCCGATGATGCCGGCCGCGAGGAGCTTGAGCTCGTCGGCGACGACGAGCCAGACCGCGGTCGGCAAGGTCAGCCACGAGGAGAGGTAGAGGGCGATCCGGCCGCGCTCGGCGGCGCGCTTCCACTCCGGAGGAACGCGCAGGAAGGACAGCGGCAATTTCGCGGTCATTTGGCCGGCTCCCGCCCGTGAAACAGCAGCGCGGCGCTGCGGGCGTCGGCGGCCTCGCTCATGACCTCTTTGAAGGCGCGGACCTTCTCGTCGGCCGCGCCGTAGCGGAACGCGACGCAGGGAATCCCGGCGGCCGTCATCACCGCGTCCACGCTCCGCGCGTGATGGGGCTTGTCGTCGACGAAGACGACGCGCGTGGGGCGCAGGGCGATCTTGTCCAGGAAGGACAGCAGGGCCTCGCCCTTGTCGGGGCCGTCCCCGACGAAGAACACCCCGCGGCTGTAAAGGCCTTTCGGGCCGGCGGGCATGTCCTCCTTGGCGACGGCGCTCGCCGCCAGGTCCAGGCCGATCGCCTTGAGCTGCCCGAAGGTGGCCGGCGCGTCCTCGGGGCCGCGCGCCGTCAGCACCAGGATCTTGAGCCCGCGCTTCTGCTGCTCGCGCACGAGGATCGGCGTCAGGTCCTCGACGGGCTTCACCTTGACCGAGCCGAGCATGCGGGTCCAGAGCGCGCCGGCCTGCGCCTCGGCGGCGGCCTCGTCGAGCCCGTCGCGCCGCAGCGCCTTGACGATGTAGTCGTACCACTGGTCCGAGCCGATGTTGCCGGACGGCTCGACGAGCGTGTTGTCGAGGTCGAACACGAGCAAGGTCGTCGGGCGGATCTCGGGGAGGATCTCCGACATCGACTTGATCTCGCGCACCTCCGCGCGGGCGCCGAGGGCCGGCAGGAGGAGGGCGAGCGCGAGGACGATCATTTGATGTGGAGCCGCTTCGGATCGAGCTTGGTCCGAAGCAGGTCGATTTCCTTGAGGGACGGGAGGGCGACCTCGGCGAGGCGGGGCGCCTTCTTGAGGGCCCAGCCGACGTTCTCCTGGACCTTCTCGAAGGTCACGCCGGGGTAGAGGGCGGTCAAGGTCAGCTCCCCGGTCTCGTCGGGCTCGAGGATGCCCATATTGGTGATGACCTTCTTCACCCGCTTGCCGTTGGAGGTGATGAAGTCCACCTTGTCGGGGAAGGCGCGCTTGTCGAGCTTGGTCACGATCAGCACGCGCTGGGCGTGCTGGGCGATCTCGCACGCGCCGCCGGAGCCGGGCAGGCGCACCTTCGGGGAGGCGTAGGGGCCCACGGCCGTCGTGTTGATGTTGCCGCGCTTGTCGACCTGCGCCCCGCCGAGGAAGCCGATCTGGATCTTGCCGTTCTGCAGGAAGCTCTGAAAAATATCGGACATCGAGGTGACCATCAGCGAGCCGGTGACGAGCGCGGGGTCCCCGATCGAGGGGGGCACGCGGTCGGGCACGGCGCCGACGGCGCCCGACTCGTAGATCAAGGTCATGTTCGGGGCGTGCGTGGCGCGGGCGAGGTTGCAGGCCAGGTTCGGCAGGCCGATGCCCACGAACACCACGTCTCCGTCGCCGATCTCGCGCGCGGCCAGCACGCACATGAGCTCGTTGAGGGTGTAATCGGTCGAGGCGTCGGTGGCGGCGGTCATGCCGGCATTTTAGCGTTTTTACTACTGATAATCACTAGTTCCGGGACGAGTGATTATCAATAGCGAGGC
>JAMPYD010000065.1 GCA_023700845.1 Elusimicrobiota bacterium
GCGGCGGCGAGCGTCGCCGCGCCGCCCTGCTCCGCCTCGAGCTCGGCGACCACGCCGCGGCGGGCGCGATGTTCGACCGCCTCGTCCGGGAGAGCCCCGGCGACGCGCTGCTGCGCGTGGACGCGGCCGCCGCGGCCGCCGCCGGCGGGCGCCGCGCGGCGGCGCTGGGCCGCCTCGCCGAGGCCCGCGAGCGCTCTCCCGACGCCGGGACCTTGCGCCGCGTCGCGGCGCTGTACCTGGAGCTCGATGACGACGCCGCGGCGGCCTCGGTCCTGCGCGGCCTTCCCCCGCTCGACGCCCGGCTCGAGCTCGGCCTCGCCGCCCGCGCCGTCCGCGCCGGGGACAAGGCCGCGGCGCTGCGCCGCCTCGAGGCGGCGCGGACGCTGAGCCCCGCGTTCGAGGAGCGCCGCCTGATGCTCTCCCTCTACCGCGGCCTCGACGAGCCCGCGCCCGCGCGCGAGCTCCTCGAGGGGCTGCTCCTCGCCGCGCCGCGCGACCCGGGGCTGCGCGTCGAGCTCGCCGCGCTCGCGGCCCGCGGCGGCGACCGCGCCGCGGCCTCGGCGGCGCTCGGCGAGGCGAGGGCCCTGAGCCCCGGGCCCGAGGACCGCCGCCGGATGGCGCTGCTCCATCAGGACCTCGAGGACCACGCGTCGGCCGCGGCCCTGCTCTCGGAGCTCGTCGCCGAGCAGCCCCGGAACGCGTCCCTGCGCGGCGACCTCGGCCTGTGCCGCTATCTCGAAGGGCGCCCCGACGAGGCCATCGTGGAGCTGCGCGCGGCGCTCGCGCTCGATCCCGCGGCCTTGCCCGCGCTGCTCACCTTGGGCTCGATCTACGCGTCTCAGAAGCGCTTCGACCTCGAGCGCGCGCTGTACGCCGCGGCGCCGGCCGCCGGCGGGGACCCCGCGCTGCGCGCGCTCCTGCGTGCGCGCCGCGCCGAGCTGGCCGAGCCCTGATGGACGAGCTCAAGCTCGGCATCGAGCGCTTCAACGCGGGCCGGTTCGAGGAGGCGCTGCGGCTGTTCCGGGCCGCCCGTCCCGCCGGCCCCGAGGCGCGCGTGTTCGCGGGGCACGCGCTCGACGCGCTCGACCGTCCGGAGGAGGCTCTGAGCGCCTTCGTCGCGGCCGCCGAGGGCTTCCCCCTCCACGCGCCCGCCTACGACGGCCTCGGCGCCTTGGCCTTGCGCCGCGCGGCCCGGCTCGGCGGGGCGGGCTGGCGCCGCCTCCTCGCCATGAAGCCGCGCGCTCCGGCGGCGCGCCGCCTCCTCGCCGGCGCGCTTTCGTCCTGCGCACAAGGCTTCCTCGCCGCGGGACGCCCCGACGCGGCCGAGGCCGCGCTGCGCCGCCTGCTCGCCCTGCGGCCGCGCGACCCGGGTCCGCGCCGGCGGCTCATCGAGCTGTTCCGCATGCGCGCCCAGGAGAGCGCGACCGCCGGAGACCTCCCCGCGGCCGAGGAGTCCCTGCGCCGCGCGCTGGCGCTGTCGCCCGCCGACGAGGAGAGCCGGCGCCTGCTCGCCGGCCACCTCCGCCTGCGCGCCCACGCGCTCACCGCCGAGCTCAAGCTCGCTCCGGCGGAGCGCGCGCTGCGCGAGGCGGTCTCGGTGGCGCCGCGCGACGCCCGCTCCCGCCGCCGCCTGGGCGAGCTGCTGCATCAGCGCGGGCTGGACCATCAGACCGGCGGACGCATGGACGCGGCGGAGAAGTCGCTGCGCGCGGCGCTGGCCCTGCGGCCGGGCGACGCGAAGTCGCGCCACCGGCTGCTCGAGCTGCTGCGCGCGCGGGCCCGCGCGCTGGCCGACGGCGGCCGGCCGGACCTCGCGGAGAGGACCTTGCGCCGGGCGCTCGCCTTCGAGCCGAAGGACAAGGAGGCCCGGCGCGGGCTCCTCGAGCTTTTGAGGGCGCCCGGGGACGAGCGCGCCCTGCGCCGCGCCCTGGCCTTCGAGCCCGGCGATAACGAGTCCCGCCGCCTCCTCGTCGAGCTCCTGCGTTCGCGCGTCGAGGAAGCCCTGGCCGCGGACGCCCCGGCGAAGACGGCCGTCGCCGCGCGCGCCGCGTTGGCCTTCTCCCGGAACGACCGCGAGGTCCGCCTGCGCCTCGCCGAGCTCCTGCGCGCCCGCGGCCTCGACGCATTGTTCGCGCGGCGGCTCGCCCGCGCCGAGGCGCTGTTCCGGCTCGTGCTGCGCTGCGACCCGGGAGACCCCTCGGCCTGCCTGAGCCTCGCGTCCGCCGCCGCCGCCGCGGGACGCGGCGCGGCGGAGAAGGCCTGGCTGCGCCGCGCGGCGGCGCTGGCCCGCAGGCGAGGGGCGCTCGGCGAGGAGTTCAAGGCGCTGATGAAGCTGCGCCGCGGCAAGGAAGCCGTCGCCGCGGCCGAGCGCATCCTCGACCGCCGTCCCGGGCTCGACGACCTGCGCTGCTTCTGGGATCCCTGGGAGTGGGACGAGCGCGCGCCGCGCGAGGAGCTGCTCCGCGAGCTGGCGGCCTTCGAGCGGTCCCTCGGCCCGAAGCCCCGCGGCCCCTGGCTCCATTACTACCGCGGCTTCCTGAGCGGCCCCGCGGGGCTCGCGCATTTCGAGCGCCTCGAGGCCTTCCCCGCCAAGCGCTACGCCTGGATGTGGTTCCGCGCCGCCTCGGCGGCGCTGCTGGCCGGGGAGTTCGAGCGCGCGGCCGTCTGGTTCGAGCGCTGCCTCGCCGGGGAGCCCGCGGACTGGCGGGCGCATTGCTTCCTGGCCGAAGCCTACCTGTGCCTCGGCCGCCGCGCCGACGCGTTCGCCGGGATGGACCGCGCGCTGAAGGCGGCGCCGGAGAGCGAGGCGGGGCAGGTCCTGGCCTGGCGAGGCGCCTTCGAGCTGTGGCTCGGCCGCTACGAAGAGGCGCTCGCCTTGCTCGACCGCGCCGCCGCGCTCGGCGCGCAGTGCGCGTTCTGCTGGCGGGGCGCGGCCCTGCTCAAGCTCGGCCGCCCCGAGGAGGCCCTCGCCGAGCTCGACCGCACCTTGTCCTTGTTCCCCCTCGACTTCGAGGCGTACGTGTGGCGCGGCGAGGCCAAGCGCGCGCTCGGACGCCCGCGCGAGGCGCTCGAGGACCTCGACGAGCGCGCCGCCAAGGACCGCGACCTCGCCACGCCGGTGTGGCTGTGGGCCCGCTTCAACCGCGCGCTCGCCAAGGCCGCCCTCGGCGACGCGGCCGGCATGGACGCGGAGTTCGCGGCCATCCCCGCCGCCGTCGTCGACCACCTGCGGGCGAGGACCGGGCTCGAGAGGACCGAGGACCTCCTCGAGGCCGGGCTGCGCCTGAGCCGGGGCTTCCGCCGCGACGAGTACGGTCAGGCCATCTGGATGCGGAACGGCGCGTGAGGGCCGCCGCCCTCGCAGCGGCCGCGCTGTTCTGCTGGGCGCTGGCGGACGTCTCCCCCGCGCTGTACCGCCCCGGCGAGGCGATCGACACCGACGTCTATCATTCCGGGGAGATGCTCCTGCACGGGATCAAATACCGCGCGACGACGGAGAACTACCACCTCCCGTTGTCCTCGATCTCCTCGGCTCTGGCGCACAACCACGTCCCCCCGGGCGACGGCTCCCTGCGCCGGCGGCTCTCGGCGGCCGCCGCCATCCTGCTGCTGCTCGCCCTCGGCGTGGAGCTCGGCGCGCCCTGGCACGGCCTTCTCGGCGCGGCCTTGCTGCTGTTCGTCTCGCGCTTCCCTCTCCCCGTCACGCTGGCCGGGAGCTGGCACGGCCATTGGGGACACCTCCAGTCCTTCTTCACTGTGCTCGTGCTCGGCGCGGCCGGCCTCATGGCGCGCCACCTGCGCGCCCCCTCGCGCGCCGGAGCCTGGGCCGTCGCCCTCGCTCTCGGAGCGTCCCTGCTCTATCGCTCGACCATGGTCTTCTTCCCGCCCCTGCTCGCGCTGTTCCACCTGGGCACGCTGAAGCGCGAGCCGTCGCGAGAGGACTGGAAGACCGCGGCCGTCCTCGGCCTGGCGCCGTACGCCTTCCTGCTGCCGTGGATCGCGTCGAACTGGGCCGTGCACGGCCGCTTCATCCCGCTCGAGGACGGCGAGGCGGCCCCGATCATCGTCGGCGGCGTGCTCGGCCACGTCGAGAAGGAGTGGGCGCGCGTCCCCGCCTCGCTCGACCTCGCGGCGCGGGGCACGTTCGAGACCTTGCTCTGGGCGCTCGACCGGATCCAGGCCGACCCCGCCGCCTATCTGACGGGCTACGTCCGCCGCCTGTATTTCATCTTCCTCCTCAACCCCTTGCTCTTCCTCTTCGCCGGCCTCGCCTTCTGGTTCAACCGCCGCAGCCGGGCGTTCCTGGCGCTGGGTCTGCTGTGCGGCTACTGGGTGCTGGCGCACGCCTGCATGTCGATCCTGCGGGAGTACTTCGACCCGCTGTGGCCCCTGCTCGCCGCCGCCGCCGGGGCCGGCCTGGCGCCCTTCCTCAAGGCCGCGCCGCCCGCCGGCGCGCGCAAGGCCTCCGGCGTCTTGCTGACGGGGGCGCTCGCCGCCGTCCTGGGGCTGTGCGTGTTCGTCCACGCGACGCTTGCCGCCCACGCCTGGGCGCTGACGCGCGGCGGCGCCGCCGGCGAGGCCCGGCGCCTCGACGCCGCGATCGCCCGCCATCCCGGCCTCGCCGGACCGCGCTTCGAGCGGGGCATGCGCCGCCTCGAGGCCGGGGCCGTCGCCGAGGCGGAGCCCGACCTGGACGAGGCCGCCCGCCTCGAGCCGGGGAACGCCCTGAACGCGCGCATGCTGCGCTGGGCGGTCCTGCACCGGCGCGCCTCCGCCGGGGAGGCCGCCGCGACCGCCCTCCTCGCGTCCGAGCTGCTCGCGGCGAAGCCGCGCCCGGCGTCCTTGCTCGGGCCGGTCTGCGCGCGCCCCCGCGCCGACCCGGCGCTCCGGGAGGACTGCCTCGCGCATCATCTCTCGCGCGCCGAGGACGCGGGGGCCGCGCGCGCGCAGGTCATGAGCGCGCTCGCCGCCGCCGAGCGCCTCGGCCCCGGACCCGCGGACCGGGCGCGCATGCTCCGGCTCCATCGGAGCAAAAAAGAATACGTCCCGGCCCCGCCCCCCGCGCCCGTCCCGCCGAAGCGGGACCCCGCCGCCGCGCTCATCGAGCGGGCCGCCTTCGCCGCCGCGACGGACCGCGCCGCGGCGCGGTCCGCGCTGGCCGAGGCGCGCGCGCTCGACCCCGCGCCCGCCCACGCGCGCCGCATGGCCGGGCTCTACCGCCACCTCGGGGACCACGCCGCGGCGCAGGAGCTGCTCACGGGACTCCTCGCCTTGCCCGACGCGGAGCTCCCCGCCCCGCGCGCCGCGCTCGCCGCCGAGGCCGTCGACCTCCGCCTCGAGCGCGCCTCCGCCGCCCTGCGGACCGGGGACCGCGCCGCGGCCCTCGAGGCGCTCGCCGCGGCGTCCGCCCTCTCCCCCGGCGCGCCCGCGCGCCGCCGCCTGGCCGAGCTCTACACGGAGCTCGAGGAGCGCGCGCCCGCCCGGGCTTTGCTCGACGCGCTGATCCGCGCCGCGCCCGCCGAGGCGGGGCTGCGCGTCGCGCGCGCCGCCGTCGCCGACGACCGCGAACGCGCTCTCGCCGATCTCAAGGAAGCGGCCGCGCTGCGCCCGAGCTTGGAAGAACGCCGCCGCATGGCCTACCTGCGCCAGGATCTCAAGGATCACGCCGGTGCGTTGGCCTTATTGGACGGGCTCGTCAAGGAGCGCCCCAAGGACGCCTCGTTGCGCGCCGACCGCGGCCTGAGCCTCTACCTCAACGGCCGCGAGGCGGACGCGCTCGCCGAGCTCGAGGCGGCGCTGAAGCTCGACCCCGGGCTCGAGGCCGCGTCGGCGACCAGGGCCGCCATCCGCGCGGCGCGCTAGGCTAGCGCTCGAACTGGGAGCAGGCGCGCTTGGCGAGCAAGGAGGAAGCGACCTCCTCCCCTCGACGGACGCACACGTAGTCCACGGCGCCGTACGGCTGGGCGCGGACCTCGGTCCACCGGCAGCGGGCGCAGCAGTCCTTCTCGCGGTCCGTCTGGTCGTTATCCATGAACGACCCTTCGCAACGGTCCGGCCAGCGTCAGGCCGGCTTCGGCGGCGCGTCGAGCTCGTGGGCCGCGACCAGCTCGCCCATGCGCCGCTTCTCGGCCTGCGAGAGGAAGCCCACCGCGACGAGGATCAGGCCCAAGGACGCCCAATCCGCCGGGCTCGGGAAGCGGCCCTTGAACAGGAAAAAAGAGATCAAGGTCGCCGTCGTCCCCGCCACCAAGGAGGTCAGGCGGTTGACCAGCCCCGCGAACGTCGCCGTGCGGCCCTTGAACATGAAGATGAACACGGAGAAGAACGCCACCATCCCGTACACCGCGCCCGCCAGGTTGGCCGGGACCGCGCTCGGGTGAGGCGTCGCCAGGGCCGCCTGGAACGCGGCCACCGGCGCCGCCGTCGAGGCGCTCATGTACACCGCGAAGGCCGCCAGCGACATCGCGACGCTCGCCGCGATCTGCTCGACGGCGAAGAACCACTTGTTGTTGAGCCCCGTCCCCTTCGGCCGGGTGTTCTTGTAGTAGTTCATGATGTAGATGCGCAGGGAGTACGCGAGGATGTACGCGCCGAGCACGGCCATCGCCGCCCCGTTGCTCAGGAAGTCGAAGTCCTCGCTCTTGGCGAGGAACACCTGGGTCATCGCCGCGGACACGGCGAACACGACGGCCGCGTTCTCCTGCCAGTAAACCGTCTTCTTCAATATCCCCTGCCGGATCTGGAGCTCGTCGACGGCGCGGCTGATGACGATGACGCTTGCGCGCATGATGACCATGGCGACCATCACCGACTTGAGCAGCATGTACATGAGGGTCGTCGTCGGGATCACGATCGCGGTGCAGATGCCCGAGGGGATGATGTAGGCCAGCTCCGGCGGCACGCCCTTCACGCCCGACCGCTGCCAGCCGCCCGCGAAGATCACCAGCAGGCAGACCAGGGACCCGCCGAACGTGCTCCACACCAGGAACTCCATGTCCGTCATCGCCGGCACGACGATCGCCGCCCGCCCGGTGAAGCACTTGGCGGCGACGCCGAAGATCACGTAGAAGAAAAAATAGCCCAGGCACAGCTGGATGAGCCGCCCGGTCGAGCCCTCGGTCGTCTTCCACATGGTCTCAGGTCTCCTTCGGACGCAGCGCCTCGCCCTCGGAACGGGCGACGAGCACGGCGATCAAAAGATCGCCGGTCACGTTGAGCACGGTGCGGCACATGTCGAGAAAGCGGTCGACGCCGAGGATGAGCAGCACGCCCTCGGGCGGCACGCCGACGGAGGCGAGGATGGCCATCAGCATCGGCAAGGATCCGCCCGGCACGCCCGCCGTGCCGACGCCGCCGAGGATGGAGAGCAGCAGCACGGTGCCCTGCTGGGCGAGCGTGAGCTCGACGCCGAAGCACTGCGCGAGGAACAGCGCGGTCACGCCCTCGTACAGCGCCGTCCCGTTCTGGTTGGCGCTCGCGCCCACCGTCAGCACGAAGCGCGAGATCTCCCGCGGCAGGCCGAGCGTCTCCTCGCCGACGCGCATCGACACCGGCAAGGTGGCCGAGGAGGAGCTCGTCCCGAAGGCGGTGAGCATCGCTTCCTGTATCCTCCGGAAGAAGAGGCGCGGGCTCAGGCCGCCCATGGTCTTGACGAACAGAGAGTAGGTCACGAACTGATGGAACGCGAGCGCCCCGACGACCACGAGAGCGTAGCCCGCCAGCTGGCGCAGCAGGCCGAAGCCGAAGCGCGCGGTGAGGTTGAGCACCAAAGCGCCCACGCCGAAGGGCGCCAGCTTCATCACGAGGTGGATGAACGCCATCGACGCCTCGTTGACGGCCTCCAGCACCTTGACCAGCGGCCGGGCCTTCTCCTTCTCCACCTGGATCAGCCCGATGCCGAACAGCATCGAGAAGAACATCACGCCCAGGAAGTCGCCGGTCGCCGCCGCCTTCACCGGATTGTCAGGCACGAGGGCCAGCAGGCGCTGCGCGAAATTGACGTCGGGCCCGGCCGGCACGGAGGGCATCTTGCCGGTCTTGAGCATCGCCTCGCGCACCTCCATCGGGAAGCCGTCCCCGGGGCGGAACACGTTGACGGCGGCGAGGCCGGTGAGCACGGACACCCCGGTGATCAAAAGCGTGAAGCCCAAGGTCTTGAGCGCCACTCGCCCGAGCTTCGCCGCGTCGCCCATCTCGGCCA
>JAMPYD010000066.1 GCA_023700845.1 Elusimicrobiota bacterium
AATCTGTTCAAGAGTCAGAGTGGCCGTGGAAGGAGCGTATTCCGTCAACGCCGTTCCTGCAGCGGCGGAGGAGACAGCCACAGGTTTCGCCGCCGCAGGCTTCGGTGCCTTCGCGGCGTTGGCGAAGCTCGAGGTCGTCAGAACGAGAAGCAATGCGCCGAGAAGGTTACCCATGTCGTTGATCCGTTAATCCTTCCGATCGATCGGCACCTGCGGAAAATGCACCTTCATATAGTCCTCGATGGTATCAAATCGAATCTCCCATCGATTGGTCCCCTCGGGCTTATGGATGAACTCCTTCACTTCCAGAGCGGAAAGGATGTTCGTGGCTCTCGCCGAAGACCCGAACTGCGATTTCAAGAGGTCCTGCGAAATGCGCCGCCGTTCAATAATCAATTTTAATGCCTGCGAGAACTCCAGCGGCTCCACCCCGAACTGCGACAGGTCCGCCGCCGCCCCGCCCTTGACCGCCATCGTCTCGAGCATCGGGTAGTCCGGCTTGCCCTGCGTCTTGAGGTAGTCCACGAGGCCCCGGATCTCGTCCTCCGACACGAAGGCCCCCTGGCATCTCTCCGGCTTCTGCGCTCCCGACGAGAGATACAAAAGATCGCCTCGGCCTTGCAGGCTCTCGGCGCCTGAGCCGTCGAGGATGACCTTGGAGTCGATCTTGCTGATGACCTGCAGCGCGATGCGCGACGGCAGGTTGGCCTTGATGACGCCGGTGATCACGTCCACGGAAGGCCGCTGCGTCGCGAGCACCATGTGGATGCCGACCGCGCGCGCCATCTGCGTCAGCCTCTGGATCGCGTCCTCGACGATGTCCCCGGCGATGAGCATCAGGTCGGCCAGCTCGTCGATGATGACCACGACGTAGAACTCGCGCGGCAGGCCCTTCTTGTCCGCCATCGCGTTGTAGCCTTCGATGTTGCGCTGGCCGTGCAGCTGCAGCCGCTCGTAGCGCTTCTCCATGAGGGAGAGCAGGGCCTTGAGCGCCTTCGCCGCGTCCTTCGGGTTGGTGATGACCGAGACGCGCGCGGGCTCCACCATCGGGTCGAACAGATGCGGGATGCCTTCGTAGAAGGTGAGCTCGGTGCGCTTGGGGTCGATCATCACGAACTTGACCTCGTCGGGACGCGCCCGGAAGAGGATGGACATGACCATCGAGTGGATGAGCACCGACTTGCCCGAGCCCGTGGCGCCGGCGACGAGCACGTGCGGCATCTTCGCGATGTCGGCGGCGACCGGCTCTCCGGAGGCGGACAGGCCGAGGCCGAAGGAGAGCAGCGGGGCCGACGCCGGGATCGCTTCGGACTGCAGGATTTCGCGCAGGACGACGGCCGCCTGCCGCGGGTTCGGGAGCTCGATGCCGACGGCGGCCTTGCCCGGGATCGGGGCCACGATGCGGATGCCCTTGGCGCGCATCGCGAGCGCGATGTCGTTCTCGAGCGCCACGATGGAGGAGACCTTCACGCCCGGCGCCGGCGAGATCTCGTAGCGCGTGATCACGGGCCCCGGCGAGTAGCCGGACACGCGGGCGTCGATGTCGAAGCTCTTGAGCGTGCGCTCGAGGTCGGCGACGGCCTGGGCGATCTCCTCCTCGGTGGGCTTGCCGCGCTTGCGCGCGTCCGAAGGAAGCGAGAGCAGCTCGAGCGAAGGCAGCTTGTAGTCCTTGTACGCGGCGGTGGGCGGTGCCGGGGCGATGCGCTCCCCCTCCACGGCCTTGAGCTTGGAGTCCTTGTCGACGACGAGCTTGGGCGTCCCGTTCAAAGGCTTGATCTCGCGCGTGTCCACGGCCTTCGGCGGCGGCACGCTCTCGGGCTCCTTCGGCCGCTCCGGCAGCTTCGCGTCCTTGGACTTGCTCCTCGCCGCTTCGGCTTGCGACGGCGCTTTCGCTTTGAGCGCCTTCATCTCCGAGCGGGCCTTGGTCCACTCCGAGTAGTCCTCGGCGAGGAGCTTGGCGAAGGTCTGCGCGACGGCCGACCAGCGGATCTCGAAGCACACCTGCAGCGCGAACAGGAACGCGCCGAGCCCGAGCAGGAACGCGCCGACCTCGCCCATGCCCGACGTCAGCACGCCGCCGATCGCCGCTCCCGCGGTCCCCCCCGACAGCAGCGTGTCCATTCCCATCCAGCCGCCGATCTGAGCGGACAGCGCCGTCCCCGCGAGCAGGCCGCAGAACGAGGCGATCGAGGTGACCATCCCGCCGGAGGACTTGCCGCGCAGGACGTGCTGCAGCAGGCCGTTGAACAGGAACACGGGGAGCAGGTAGGCGCCGACGCCGAAATGGCGGAAGAAGAACTCGGAGAGGCCCTGGCCGATCTTGCCGGAGTACGCCGGGAACGCGAGCGCCCAGCCGAGATAAACGGCGCCGAGGAAGAACGCGACCCAGCGGATCGCGGACGGAAGAATATCCTTGCGCTTGGTGCCCTTCGTCGCCTTCGCGGCCGAGCGGTACCGGTTTATCGCCATTAAAGGAAAGCCCCCTGGTGCCCCGACGTCGTGAGGCATGAATTATAGCGGTTTTTTGTGGGTTTTCCAGGGGCGACTGTTTCCGGAAACAGTCGTGCCCCGGCGGGAGGTTTCACCCCCGGGGCCCGAGGACTCGCACCGGTGCGACTCACTTGTTCGGCTGTGGGGTGACGCGCAGGTACGGCTTGATCGTCTTGAAGCCCTTGGGGTAGTCCCGCTTGAGGACCTCGGCGTCCTGGACGGCGGGCGGGATGATGACGTCCTGTCCGTCCTTCCAGTTCACCGGCGTGGCGACTTTATAGCCGTCGACGAGCTGGAGCGAGTCGATGACGCGCAGGATCTCGTCGAAGCTGCGGCCCGTCGAGGCGGGGTAGGTCATCGTCAGCCGGATCTTCTTCTGCGGGTCGATGATGAACACCGTGCGCACCGTGAAGCTGTCGAGGGACTTGGGGTGGATCATGCCGTAGGCGTTGGCGACCGCCCGCGACTCGTCGCCGACGATCGGGTAATCGACCGTGCACCCCTGGGTCTCCTCGATGTCGCCGGACCACTTCTTGTGGGACTCGGCCGAGTCGACGCTGAGCGCGAGCACCTTCACGCCGCGCTTCTTGAAGTCGGGCATGCGCTTGGCCGCCTCGCCGAGCTCGGTCGTGCAGACGGGGGTGAAGTCCTTGGGATGAGAGAAGAACACGCACCACGAGCTCCCGAGCCATTTGTGGAACTCGATCGGGCCCTGGGTCGAGTCGGCGGTGAAGTCGGGGGCGGTGTCGCCCAGGCGCAGGTTGGCGGTCTCCGTGACGGTGCTCATGATGGTCTCCTTGAAAGGGAAAGGCGTCCTGATGATGCTAGCTTTGGGGGCGAGGCGGGTCAATGCCGGAGATGTGACGGAAAGCGCGAGGGGCGGTCGCGCTCAGCGCGCGACGATGATGAGGTCTTGGCCGGACTTGACCGGCTTGCCGTTCTCGACGAGGCACTTCACGATGGTGCACGGGAACTCGGCCTTGATCTCGTTGAAGACCTTC
The DNA here is from genome assembly GCA_023700845.1 of Elusimicrobiota bacterium. Lineage (GTDB taxonomy): Bacteria > Elusimicrobiota > Elusimicrobia > UBA1565 > UBA9628 > GWA2-66-18. The sequence goes on from JAMPYD010000066.1 coordinate 3,492, forward strand.
ATGGCCTCGATCATGCAGATGACGTGCCCCGGCTTGACGACGTCGCCTTCCTTGCAGAAAGGCGGGCTGGACGGCGACGGGGCGCGGTAGAAGATCCCCATCATCGGCGATTTGACCGCGGTTCCCGCGGGTGCAGTCGGCATGGGTGCTGCAGGCGAGTGCTGAGACGCCGCGCCGCCAGGCGCGGCCGCCGCGGGGGCAGTGTATCCCCCCGCAGCGACCGGCACCGGCACCGCGACCTGCTGCACGTTCGCCTTGCGGCGGACGAGCTTCACGGTCGCGTTGTCCTCGACGATCTCGACGGAGTCGAGGCCGTTCTGGATCATGAAGTCGTACACGGACTTGAGCGTCTTGAGCGGACCGTCCGCTCCGTTGCCGTTCGTCGTCGCGTCCGTCTTCTTGGCCATGGGTTAACTTATCAAACGTCCCTTAGCGCCGTCCACCGCGATCGCCGCCGCGGCCGCGGTCTCCGCCGCGTCCGGCCGGCTCGCGAGGAGGACCGTCGCGGCGAGGCCCGGGAGAGTCGTTCTCCGAGCCGGGAGCGATGACGGCCTTGCGCGACAGCCGGATCTTCCCGTCGGAGTCGATCTCGAGGACCTTCACGTCGACCTCGTCGCCGATCTTGAGGACTTCCTCGACGCGGGCGATGCGCTTGACGTCGATCTGGGAGATGTGGAGCAGGCCTTCCTTGCCCGGGAAGATCTCCACGAACGCGCCGAACTCCTTGATGGAGACGACGTGCCCCTTGTAGATCTTGCCGATCTCGGCTTCCAGGGTGAGGGCCTCGACTTCGGCCTTCGCCTGGTCGCAGCCGATGGGGTCGGTGCCGGCGACGAACACGCTGCCGTCGTCCTCGACGTCGATGTTGACGCCGTAGGTCTCCTGGATGCGGCGGATGTTCTTGCCGCCGGGGCCGATGAGGGCTCCGATCTTGTCCGAGGGGATCTTGATGCGATAGAGACGGGGCGCGTTGGCCGAGAGCTCCTTGCGGGGCTCGGGGAGGATCGCGTCCATCTTATCGAGGATGAACAGGCGGCCGCGCTTGGCCTGGGCCAGCGCTTCCTTCATGATCGAGATGGAAAGGCCCTCGATCTTCATGTCCATCTGGAAGCCGGTGATGCCGTTGCGCGAGCCGGCGACCTTGAAGTCCATGTCGCCGTTGTGGTCCTCGATGCCGGCGATGTCCGTGAGCACGGCGTACTTGCCGCCCTCGAGGACGAGGCCCATCGCGATGCCGGCGCAGGCGGCCTTCATGGGCACGCCGGCGTCGAACAAGGCCAAGGAGCCGCCGCAGACGGAGGCCATCGAGCTGGAGCCGTTGGACTCCCAGATCTCGGACACGATGCGCAGCGTGTACGGGAACTCGTCCACCGGGGGAAGGAGCGCGGCGATCGAGCGGCGCGCGAGCGCGCCGTGGCCGATCTCGCGGCGGCCGGGTCCGCGCTCGGGGCGGACCTCGCCGACGGAGAACGAGGGGAAGTTGTAATGGAGCATGAAGCGCTCCTTATATTCCCCCTCGATGACGTCCATGATCTGCATGTCGCCCGGGGTGCCGAGCGTCGCGGAGCAGAACGCCTGCGTCTGGCCGCGCTGGAACACGACGGAGCCGTGAAGGCGCGCGAACGGCTGCATCATGATCTCGATGGGGCGGATCTCCTCGAAGCCGCGGCCGTCGGGACGCTGCTTCGCGTCCAACGTGAGCGCGCGGCTCTCGGTGTAGAGGATGTCCTCGACGATCTTGCCGACCCACTTGGAGCCGTCGAGGTAGGCGGGATCCGCTTTTTTCTCGTCGAGCTCCTTCTTGACGGCGTCCTTGAGCGCGTCGACCTGGGCGTCCAGGCCGTGCTTGTCGAGCTTGGCGCGAAGGGCGTTCTTGATGCCTTCCTCGCACTTCTGCTTGACGAGCGCGGTGACCGCGGCCGGGATCTCGACGGTCTTCGGGTACTTCTTCGTGATCTTGCGGCCCGAGGCCTCGGACTGCTTGAGCAGGTTCAACTGGAGGTCGCAGAGCTTGTTGATCTCCTTCTGGGCGAGATCGAGGGCTTCGGCGAACACTTCCTCCGAGACTTCCTGGGCCGAGCCCTCGACCATCAGCAGGGCGTCCTTCTTGCCCGCGACGATGAGCTCGAGGTCCGCGAGCGCGCGCTCTTCCCAAGACGGGAAGATCACGAACGCGCCGTTGACGCGGCAGATGCGCAGGCCGCCGACGGGGCCGGCCCACGGCGCGTCGGAGAGCATCAGCGCGCAGGAGGCGCCGGTGATCGCGAGCACGTCCGCGTCGTTCTTCATGTCGCACTGGACGACGATGGACTGCACCGAGGTCTCGAAGTTCCAGCCTTCGGGGAACAGCGGGCGGATCGGGCGGTCGATGAGGCGCGACGTCAGGATCTCCTTGTCGCGGGGGCGCATCTCGCGCTTGAAGAAGCCGCCGGGGACGCGGCCGGTGGCGTAGGCGCGCTCGCGGTAGTCGGAGGTCAGAGGAACGAACATGACGTCCTTGGGGTTCTTCTGCACGGTGGCCGCGCAGAACACGATGGTCTCATCGAGGTGCACGGTGACGGCGCCGCCGGCCTGCTTGGCCAAGGTGCCCGTCTGGAGAGTAATGGTCTTGCCGCCCACAGTTTCCTGCAGGCTGATCTTTTGGTTGAAAGCCATGGTTTATTTCCTCAGGTCCAGCTGCTTCAGGATGGTGTTGTAGCCCGTCAGGTCGCGCTTCTTCAGGTAGGCGAGAAGGCGACGGCGCTGGCCGACGAGCATCAGAAGTCCGCGCTGGGTGGCGTAGTCCTTCTTGGAGGCCTTGAGGTGGGAGGAGAGGTGCTTGATCCTCTCCGTGATGAGGGCGATCTGGACCGACGTGGAGCCGGAGTCCTTGTCTCCCTTGCCGTGCTTCTTGAATATCTCTATCTTGTTTTCTTTCGTTATCATCCGTCTATTCTATGAAACGCGGGCCCCACCGTCAATCCCCCCTCAGCGGGAGCGGGACAAGGGGAGGCGGACGGTGAACGCGCTGCCCCCTTCCGGGACGTCGGAGAAGCCGATCGAGCCGCCGTGCAGCTCCGCGAGGCGCCGGGCGATGGCCAGGCCGAGGCCGAGCCCGCGCCCGCGCGGCCGGACGTCGTCGGCGGCGGGCGGGCGGCTGAGGTCGAACAGCTCGGGCCGCAGCGCCGCGGGGACGCCGGGGCCCGCGTCGACGACGGTCAGCACCGCCTCGTCGCCGCGTCGCTCGAAGCGCGCGCTCACCGCGGCGCCCTTCGGCGAGAATTTGATCGCGTTCGACAAGAGGATCCAGGCGACCTGGCGCCAGCGCGCCTTGTCGGCGGACGCGCGCAGCGACGGCGCGTCCACCTCGAGGGTCAGCTCCTTGGCCCGGGCCGCGTCCGCCAAGGACGCCGCGGCCTCGCGCACGGCCAGGCCGAGGTCGCAAGGCTTGACCTTGAGCGTCAGTCGTCCCGTGGCCGCGCTCGAGGCGTCGCGCAACTCGCCGATCAATCGCTTCAGGTCTCCGAGGTTGCGGCACACCACCTCGAGGGCCTTCTCGGTCTCCGCCGCCGTCAGCTCCCCGTCGCGCAGCAGCGCGGCCCAGCCGGCGGCGCTGCTCAAGGGCGTGCGCAGCTCGTGGGAGATCACGGAGAGGAACTCGTCCTTGGAGAGCAGGTGGCGGTACGGCTCGCTGACGTCGTTGGCGACGCCGAGCACGCCGGTGACCTTCCCTCCCCAGTCGAGCTGGGGCGCCCAGCGGACCTCGAACACGAGCCCCTGGAGCGCGACCGTCTGCGTGACCGTCTCCCCCCGCAGCGCGCGGCGGCACGCGTCGAGGATGGCCGGGTGGGACTCGTACAGCTCGAAGATGGACTTCCCGACGACCTCCCCGGGCTTGAGGCCGAGGGCGTCGAGGGCCCGGCCCTCGGACAAAGTGAAGACCCCGTCGGGGTCGACGGCGAACAGCACGATCGGGGCGTTGCGCACGACCGCCATGAGCAGCTCGACCGGGTTGGACGCGGAGGTGGAGCTAGGCCAGGGCATCGAGCGTCTCCTTTAGAAGAGCCAGCGCGCCGCCCGCGGCGCGCGCGCGCACGGCGTCGCGCGGGCCCAGGATGTCGAGGCGCTTGGCGCGTTCGAGCGCGCCGGGCCCGGATACGGCGATATGGACCCGGCCGACGGGCTTGTCCTTGGTGCCGCCGTCCGGGCCGGCGACGCCGGTGATCGAGACGCCGATGTCCGCGCCCACGGCCTTGCGCGCGCCGGCCGCCATCGCCTTCGCGCATTCCTCCGACACCGCGCCGCGCTTCCCGATGAGCGCGGCGCTCACGCCGAGAAGCTTCGTCTTCACCGCGTTATCGTAGGCGATCACGCCGCCGCGGAACCAAGCCGAGGACCCGGGCACCGAGGTCAGGCGCCCACCCAGCAGGCCGCCGGTGCAGGACTCGGCGACCGCGACGCTCAGGCGCGCGCGCTTCAGGCGCGCTCCGAGCACCGACTCGAGCGTGTCGTCGCCCTCGCCGTAAGCCCAGCGCCCGGCCGCGGCCAGGGTCGCGGCCTTGAGGGCGGCCAGCTCCGTCTCGGCCGCGGCCTTGCGCGCCGCGCGGGCCGTCGCGTGGAAGGACACCTCGCCGCCCGAGGCGAGGATGGTGAACGACGCGCCGGGAAAGCGGGCGCGGACCGGGTCGAGCGCCTCGGCGGCGA
>JAMPYD010000067.1 GCA_023700845.1 Elusimicrobiota bacterium
ATCTATAATTCCTGAAATTAGCCTCATAATCCGGGATGGACCGGCAACTCCTCCGAATTAAGCCGACCAGCATAATCACAAGTTAGGCCGAAGATGATTAACAGCATACGACTTGCAGGATGCTTGATCTCGATATTGGCGCAGCCAGTCATGGCGCGGCAATTCACCGTCTTTTCCCTTGGTCGCCTCACTCATGAGAGTGACATCATCGTTTCAGGAACCGCTGTTGAGAGCGAGATAGTAGTAAGCACTCAATTCGTCATGACGCACACCGCAAAAGTCTTCAACACCCGTGCGCTTGTGCGTTCTCTCGAAGTATTCACGTCGACACAGCCAATAGGCAATCCTCTGGTCGTCATTTGTCGAGATACCGACTATTTTGGCGGTTCAAGTTGCCCAAAAATTGAGAAGGGGGCAACCTATCTGTTCTTCCTCAAACATACTCCGGAGGGCTATCAGCCGGTGCAGATGTATCAGGGCGTTGCGCTCCTGCGTGGCAACACGGCAGCACTTCACCTCGGATCCTTACAGGACGATGTTGTTAAGCGGTTCATAAAACTCTCCTTGTCGGGCAATGCCCCTTCTCGAGATTGGGATCGGCTTGGCGATAGGTTGGTTCGACAGAGCGACCTCACTAATAGTGATCGCACTCGTGCCACATTTGAAGTGCTTGCCGAATTCCCAAATCAGGATCGATATGAATCCCTTTACGTTAAAGGGCTTCATTCACGGAACAGCTCGGTCATTAGGCACGCGATGTATCGGATTATCATGAACGGGTCAGAAGACAGCATTCGCGCAATGGTGAAGTTGTACTTGAAACAATTGGATGCCGAAAGCAGGAATGAGGGCTACGACGAACAGCATCTTCGCGCTTACGAATTCGAACGGTTTGGGCAATGGAGTTTGCCCGCCAAAACAAAATCTGTGCTAGTACGGCTTAAGACGGAATTCCCGGAGGCACCGAAGTTTTTTGAAGGAATTTAAACTGGGCACCGGACTCGGCCTAACTATTGGCTTCAGCCGCCCGCAACCTCGTTTGGGTGGACAGTTAAGAGTTGCGGCGGCTGAGCCTCGGCGTTAGGCGCAAACGCATGCAACGGAAAATCAAACTGATTATCGTGGTGCTGGCAGTCTTGATAAGCACTGTATTGATGTGGCCAATAGCTAAGAATCGGATTGCGACCTTTCAGCTTAACCGTGCCGGGTCCCTTGAAGCAAAGCTGATCCAATATAAAATGGGAGCCGAGGAATTCGGTACCGCACGTCTGAGCGACGCTCAGCGCCAGTTGCTCATTAGTTCTATGGATTGGGATTACGTCGTATTTGGGCGCAGTGGGCGCGGAATCCCCATGTGCATATCTTCGCAAGTTCTTGAATTCAGAGCACCCGCATCAAGCAATTTCGTGCTCAGAGTTACGCCTTCATGCGAATTGGCAGGAATTGACGGATGGACAAGAGCGGGCGGATATATGCCGGGACAGCGCAAAACGTGGGAGAATTTAAAACGTGAATTATTTCCGTCAGCACCCGAACCAAACGATTAGGATTTCTTTGCGCCTAACTAAGCGCTTGTGCCGCCGCGCGCTTTCTTTGGGGAGTTCCTATAGCGCACGCGGCAGAGCGTGGCGTTAGGCATCCTGAAACATGAGAATATTTTTACCGGAAGACCGAACGGCAAAAGGGCTGAGTAAGCACTCTTTCCTTCGTCACTTGGTCGCGGATATCATCGGGCTCGTCTCACTCTCCGGACTCATCGGCTTGTTGTCATTAACGCCGTGGGCGAAGCTTAGTTCATACGAATGGATGGGCATCTTCTTTTTCTTTGCCGTCATCTCGATTGGGATGTGGCACGTTGACGGAAGTCCTTATTCCCGATCTTCGGACTGCCTGACGGCAGTGCCCTGGTCGATCGGTATTGGCGCACTATTCTTGAGCGTGGACATGTTCTTCGGACATCGGAGCCGCCCGGACCTACCGCTTCTTCAGGCGGCCGCCGCTTTTCCTGGGCCAGGATTCCTAATTTCGCTAATGGTCTGCCCAGGAATAACACTTATCGCTTTAGCCGGCTTTGCGCGCAGCCTCGTACTTAGATGAAAAAGAGACGCCTAACCATTGGATTGAACGGCCGGCGGCCTCGTTTGGTTGGATTGTTGAAGCCGCCGCTGGTCAGCCTCTGCGTTATCCCGTCGAGAGCATGAAACGGTGAGAGCAATCATTCATTGTGCGGCGGTCGTTCTCCTGGCCGCATGCGCAGGGACGAAGCGAACGAACGCCGAAATAAAGGCCGACCTGGAGGCGATGTTCGAGACGGACCAGTCGCAGCGAAAAGTCATGGAGGAGGTGCGGAGAAGGCACGGATCGAGCTCGCCCGAAATGACGGATCTCTGGAAGAAACAGAATGCGATCGATAAGACGAATATTTCGCGCTTAGTCGAGATCGTGGAACTGAACGGGTGGCCCGGCCTCCGCGGCGTCGGAGACAGGGCGGCCACATCCGCCTTTCTCATATTGCAGCACGCCGACTACGCGCTTCAGAAGAAATATCTCCCGAAATTCCGGGCGGCGGTCGCCGCGGGAGAAGCGCGGCCATGGAATCTCGCGCTTCTCGAGGATCGAGTGCTGACACGGGAAGGGAAAAAACAGATTTATGGCAGCCAGTGGAAGGATAACGGCAAGGGCGTCATGGAGCTTTACCCGATCGAAGACGAGCCTAACGTCGACAAGCGGCGGCAAGCGCTTCACATGCCGCCGATCGCGGAGGAGGCCGCGGGGTATGGCGTCGAATACCGCCCAAAGTGACGAGGATGCCGTTCGATTCATGAAATTCCGATGACGCCCGCCATCGAAGCCGAAGTCACTTTTCTCAAGACCGAGGAAGGCGGGCGCGCGACGCCGCTGCGCCTCGAGCCGGGAAGCCCTTTCTACATGCCTCATCTCGTCATCGGCGACCCGAAGGCGAAGAGCCCGTCCGGCAAGCTCCTCGGCGTGGCCTTCCGTCGCGCCCCGCTCACGCTGTCTCCGGGAGACACCGCCACGGTGCGCATGGACCTGATGTACCACCCGCAGGTGGACTACCGGGAGCTGGTGCCCGGCGCGACGTTCACCCTGCACGAAGGTCCCAAGATCGTGGGCCGTGGGAGGGTGGTAAAAAGGGAGGACAGCGGCGCCTTTTAAGCGTTCAAATGGCGGCCCGAAATTGTTAGCCTGCGGGCATGAGAATAGCGCTCGCCCTCGCCCTGCTGGCCCTGCCGCTGTCGTCGTTCGCCTCGCTCGCGAAATACCGGCCCGTCTTCACGGCCTTGGGACCGCCCAAGAGCTCCTGCCCGCGCGTCGACCCCGCGCACGTGGGCAACACGCAGGGCTACGCCGACGGCTTCTCCTCGGGCAAGTGCTACGTGTCCATCAGCTCGATGCTCGTCACCGACCTGATCTACCGCAGCTACGGCTTCTTCAGCGACGGGATGCTGATGGTTTTTAACTCCTACGGCGACGGCGAGGACAGCAACCCGAACCTGACCTCCGCGCGCGAGTTTTACTTCTTCCCGCGCCGCGGCGCGATGAGCCTCGAGATGGACGAGGCCGCCGGCACGATCTCGGTGTTGATGGCCGACGGCGGGCGCGCGACGATTAACCCCGCGTCGTCCCAGATCGCCGCGTTCGACCGCGGCTCGGTGACGGTGTCCCCGCGCATCGACCCGGCGGACCGCGGCGGCGTGGAGATCACGAGCTACGCGGGACTCGTGCTCGACGCGGGCTTCCGCATGGGGGAGTCCCCGTCGGGACGGCCGAACGCGGACTCGACCTTCCGCGACGCGCAGGGCCACCTGTGCACGGTCAAGAACAACGAGGTGTTCGCCTACGCCAACGGCGAGCACGAGCTGAAGTTCAACGACGCCCAGCTCAAGGCCTGGCTCAAGACGCGCTGCCCCATCATCACGCCCGGCTTCTAGAGCGGCTTCCGGGCGCCCCCTAAGCCCTGATGAGGTCACAGTTTGTGACCTCATCGATGCGGTCGCAATTTGCGACCGGATCGCCGCCGGGTATGCAACTTTTTATGCCCCTCATTCGTATGAAGGGTATGGAATCAATCACCGCCGACCTTGAGCGGCACATTATCCCGATTCGCGGCCTGCGGGTCATGCTGGACGAGGACCTGGCCCGTATCTATGGCGTCTCAACGAAACGGCTAAATCAACAGGTTCGCCGTAACCGTCACCGCTTCCCGAACTGGTTTCTGATCGAATTGACCCCGGACGAGGCTTGGACGATGCGGTCACAAATTGCAACCGCATCCCGGCGCAACATCCGTCACCTGCCCCTCGCGTTCACCGAACACGGCGCGATCATGCTCGCGACGGTGCTCAACACCCCGGTCGCGGTCGAGGCGAGCGTCCGCGTGGTTGAGGCATTCGTGAGGATGCGCGAGCTTCTCTCGACCCATGTCCAGCTCCAAAAGAAGATGGACGAGCTCGAACGGCGTGTCGGGACGCACGACGCCCAGCTTCAGGAGCTTTTCGACGCCATACGACAATTGATCACGCCGGCCGCCCGTCCTCGCCGGAAAATCGGCTTCAAGCCTTCTTGAGCCGATCAACATTATTCCACCGGTGGAATAATGGGGATAACCCGTCGATAGACCTACCGGAGCGGGGGACCTAGGGCCCTGGGAGGGCCCCCGCGCAACCGCTACGCTTGAGGTATGAAGCGATTCGCGGCGTGGATCGTTGCGGCGGCCCTGCTCCCGGCTTCGTCCTGGGCGCAGGTTCGCGGCGGCGTCTCGGCCCCGACCGGCCTCGGGACCGTCGCGGCGCCGACGCCGGTGATCTCCGCTCCCGCGCTCCAGCTCTCGCCCTCGGCGCTGACCGCCGCGTCCCTGTCCCCGGCGCTCGCCGCGCCCGCCCCTCTCGCCGCGCCTGCCCTGGCCGTCGTCGTCCGGCCCGCCGCCGCCAAGCCGGAGACGCCCGGCTCCGATCAGGCCCGCGCCGCCGGCAACGCCTTGTTCGACGGGACCGTCCCGTCGGCCCCCGCCATCGGCGACGGGCCGATGGTGCCCGCGTCCGCGCCCGAGGAAAGGCGTTCGAGCGGCCTCAGCCCGCCCAGCGAGGGCGAGCTGGTCGCCGCGTACCGCGCGGCGAGCCCCAGATCCAACGCCGTGGAGACCTTCGGACGCGACTTCGTCGCCGTGGCCGCCGGCGCGATTCAAAAGTACACCTTCATGGGGAATTACTTCCTGGAAGGCCTGAAATCCCAGCCGCTGGCGATCTACCGCGCCGCCGCCGACTTCATCTCGACCCACGACAAGCGCCAGGACGCGCCCTCCCGCCGGTTCATGGAGCTCCTCGGGCGCTGGAACGCCTTCCAGGACCACGGCAAGGAGCGGATGATCGCGATGAAGATCGCGATGATGGAGAGACTCGGCCAGACCGTGCCCCGCAACCTGCCGCCGAGCCCGATCCCGGGCGGGGAGTACTGGGACATGGCCGCGGGCATGAACGCGCAGGGCTTCATCCACCGTGAGCTCGAGCCCGGCACCCGCTACTCGTTCTTCGACTACTCGCCCTTCGTCGTGTCTTATCTCAACACCGCGGCCGAGCTGGCCGGCGCCAAGAACGCGTCCGCCGTCGAGGCCGACCTTTTGCAGCTGAAGCGCCCCGCCAAGCCGCTCGCGGTCCTGCGCACGAAGAACGCGGTGCACTACGTCCCCGGCTTCGACAAGAAGCTCGAGACGATGACGGACTGGATCGCGCCCGGGGGACAGCTGATCATCCAGAACGACCCGAACCCCGCCCAGCGCTCGATGATCATCGAGAAGCACGGCCCGCTCGCGCGCCGCCTGATCGCCGAGGGCTGGGCGTTCGAGTACGGCTTCTCCGGAAGCCCGGGGAACTGGGGCGGCTACGCGCTGGACACCATCACTTTGACGAGGCCCGCGCTCGCCTTCGAGAAAACCGCCGCGGAAGCCCAGCGCGAATGGTCCTCGTACGAGCGGGCGGTGCAGTACCTCGAGAGGCGCTTCGACCCCTTCGCCGGCCTTTTTCGCTAGACCGGCGATTTTCATAAATCTCTAATCTCGCGGCCGCCATGGCCTGCTACGCTTAAGTCATGAGCGACAACACGCCCGCGCCCGTCAAGACCTCCATCTCCTCCCTCTGGCTTCCCTTGGCGAGCCTGGCGCTGACGGTCGCCGCGTTCGGCTTGAACGCGCCGGCCAGGATCGCCCGCCTCGACATCGGCCGGGCGGCGCAGGCCGCCGTCCTCGAGTTCGACGCGAGCATCCGCTACGAGCCCGTCGTTTTCGCGACTCCCGCCGGCGACAGGCTCGTCGCCGCGCACCGCGTCCTGGACGACGTCCTGAGCCGTCACCTCGTCGCCCTCCGATAGAAGGCGGTCTCCCGGCGGCTGTCCTTGAGGATAGCCGCGTTTTGGTAGACTGACCGCCGCTCATGGCCACCAGCCTGCTCGCGCTGCTCGACGACATCACGACCGTCCTCGACGACGTGTCCATCCTCGCGAAGGTCGCGGCGAAGAAGACCTCCGGCGTGCTGGGCGACGACCTGGCGCTCAACGCCCATCAGGTGGCGGGCGTGCGGGCGGAGCGCGAGCTGCCGGTGGTGTGGGCCGTGGCGAAGGGGTCGTTCAAGAACAAGGCGATCCTCGTGCCCGCCGCGCTCGCGCTCAGCGCGCTGACGCCCTGGGCCGTCACGCCGCTGCTGATGATCGGCGGCCTGTACCTGTGCTACGAGGGCTTCGAAAAGATCGCGCATCGATTTCTCCATACGCCCGAGGAGGATAAGAAGGAGCATGAGACGCTGGTGAAGGCCTTGGCCGATCCCGCGGTGGACCTCGTCGCCTTCGAGAGGGACAAGATCGCGGGCGCCGTCCGCACGGACTTCATCCTGTCGGGCGAGATCATCGTCATCACCTTGGGCGCGGCGTCCGCCGCGTCGTTCGTCGTGAAGGCGGGAGTGCTGACGGCCGTCGCGGTGCTGATGACCGTGTTCGTCTACGGCTTCGTCGCGGCCATCGTCAAGCTCGACGATGCCGGCCTCCACCTGAGCCGCCGCAAGGAGACCGCGGCCGCGGGGCGGCTGCTCCTGCTCGCGGCGCCGGTCCTGATGAAGACTTTGTCCGTGGTCGGCACGGCGGCCATGTTCCTGGTCGGCGGCGGCATACTGGCGCACGCCCTTCCCTTCCACGCGCCGCATCCCGTCCTGCAGGCCTTGCTCGAAGGCTTCGTCGGCGTGCTGGCCGGGGCGCTGGTCCTGGGCGGCGCGGCGCTCAGCGCGAGCGTCGCTCGGCGAGCAGGACGGCGTTAAGCACCGCGCAGGCGGTGGTCACGGGGCCGACGCCGCCGGGCACCGGCGTGATCGCCTTGGCGCGCGAAGCGGCGCCCGGGGAGGCGTCCCCCTTGAGCTTGCCGCGCACGACCGTGACGCCCGCGTCGAGGACCACGGACCCGCGCTTGACCCAGGAGGCCTTCACCAGGCCCGGCACGCCCGCGGCCAGCACGAGCAGATCGGCCTCGCGGCACAGCGCCGGGAGCCCCTTGGTGCGCGTGTGGGCGAGGGTCACGGTCATGTCGAGCGTCGCGAGCAGGTGCGCGGCGGGGCGGCCGACGGTGGCGGAGCGGCCGATCACCACGGCGCGGCGGCCGGCGAGGGGGACGCCCGCGGCGAGGGCCAGGCGGGCGAGGGCGAGCGCGGTGCACGGGACCACGAGCGCCGAGGCCTCCTTCCAGGACTTGGCCAGGAACAGGCGGCCGTAGGCGCCGGGCGTGATGCCCTCGGCGTCCTTGTCGGCGGGGACGGCGGCGGCCGCGTCGGCGGCGGAGATCCCGCGCGGGTACGGCGTCTCGATCAGGAGCGCGTCGGCCGAGGCGTCGCCGGCGAGGTCGGCCAGAAGGCCTAGGGTCTGCGCGCGGGGGCCGGGCGAAAGCCGGTGGACGACCGCGACGACGCCCGCGGCCTCGCAGGCCTTGAGCTTGGCCTTGAGGTAGCTGCCGGCGGCGCCGTCGGCGGCGGCGACGATCGCCAGGCGCGGGGCCCGGCCGCGCCGGCGGGCGACGGCGGCCGCGCGGCGGCGCGCCTCGGCCAGCAGGCGG
>JAMPYD010000068.1 GCA_023700845.1 Elusimicrobiota bacterium
TACGCGGTGGCGCGCTGGGGGGTGCCGGACAAGAGCGACACGCATTCGTTCTTCGACCTGTGGACGAAGGCGCGCAAGGATATCGAGACCTCGGATCTCACGCTGGGGCTGGCACGAATCGGGGACGACGGGGTGGTGAGGTCCGGACGGAGAGACGTTTTCAGCTTCGCGGCGGATAAGTCGACGGCAACGGCAACGGATGGGGCGCGGAAATGAGAGCCGCGCTACTGGCCTTATATTTGGCTGGAGCTTCGGCGGGGGCTGACGAATACGAGCCTTCATCCACCCCCGCCGGAACGGCCGTAGAAGGAGATCGAACGGCGGCGGTCGAGGAGATGCGTCGGCAGCTCGAGGGAGACCCCGGCCTTCAAGAAGCCCTGGTGGATCGGATTATGCAGTCGAAGATCGCGGGGGCGATCAGCTCGGAGACCGATGAGAATAAAAAGCGTTCCGATGTTCGCGAGTGGATGAAGCAGGACCTGGGCTCCGCCTCCGAGATCGCGCTGGGTCTGGCCAAGGACGAGGCCGAGGGCACTCACCTCTTCGAGAACACCTTGGTCAAGCACCTCCGGCAGACCTTCCGGCGCACCAACACCAACCGCGGCGCCTTCGGGGTCCTCAAGAGCGCGGCGAAGACCTCGAAGCTGACGACCTTGGCCGACCAGCAGGCCGGCGAGGAGGAGAAGCGCGAGCTGCTGCGCACCCTGTTCGAGGGCAAGGGCTCCCAGGGCGAGAAGGTGATCACCGGCCAGGCGCCCGAGGGCAAGCCCTCCGGCTCGGACACGCCGGCGAGCGCGGCGCTCGCCAACTCGTTCTACGACCGCCTCTCCGCGGGCAACATCCGCGGCTACTCCCCCCAGCTGATGAGCCTGCAGAGCGCGCTCAACACGCGCCGCCCGCCGGGCGCCCCGGCCCTCATCGAGACCGGCAAGCTCGACCACGCGACCCTGTCGTATCCCGCCTTCGGCCTCAAGTACGACCTGGGCAACCTCGAGGAGCGCCTGCGCCGCGCGCGCATCGCCGAGCTCGCGACCTTGGGCGGGGTCCGGCTCACCGAGCGCGACATGAAGGACCCCGGCCTCGAGGCGCGCCTGCTCGCGAAGGTCCCGGCCGACAAGCTCAAGAAGCGCTTCGCCGCGCGCGCCGCGGCCAACGCGCGGGCCCGCGCCGCGCTCGCCGCCTTCGAGGCCGCCGCCGACAAAAGCCGCGACCCGGGCCAGATCACGAAGGGCCTGCTCGTCGAGCTGTCCGGCCGCCAGCGCGAGGCCGCCCGCTGGCTCACCGCCGCGGCCCTCGAGGAGGAGCTGGCCCGCATCGAGTCCGAGGAGGGCTTCCTCACCGACGACCTGCTCGCCGCGATCGACGCCGCGCCGGCGCCGGCCCCCGTGCGCGAGTCGTACAAGCGCCGCGGGGAGTCCTACAAGGAGCGCCTGTCGCGGCTCAAGGCCAACGCGCAGGCCTCGCTCGACGCCCTGCAGTCCGACGCGTGGCTGTCGCGCATCGCCGAGATCGACCGGATGATGGCCGAGAACCAGTCCTTGCGCCGCAACATCTCGCGCGACATCTCCGACTACCGCCTCGTCCCCTTCCGCATCGCCGAGGCGGTGCTCCGCCAGCCGCGCTGGCGCGAGCTCCTCGACGACCTGCTCGTGAAGTACGCCAAGGGCACGTCCTACGGCCGCGCGGTCGCCGCCCGCCGCGGCAAGCTCTCCCGCTTCCTCGGCATCTTCGGCTCGATCGCCTCCGGCGACCTCGACGGCGCCCACCTCGCCCTCGTCAACGCCGAAGGCGGCCGCCGCTAGGGACGGAAGGCGGGGATCAGGGCTTTCAGGCGCGGGAGCGCCTCTTCGGCGGCGCGCTCGCCGGCCTGGATGATCTCGCCGGCGCGGTGCAGCTCGGTCCAGGAGAAGCCCTTGAGGTCTGGGAACATCGTCACGTGCGCGAGGTCGAGGCGGGACTGGGCGACCTCGTACTCCATCGTGTAGATCATCTGGAAGAACACTTCCGGGAAGTTGGGCGCGCGGAAGGCCGTGGGCAGGACGGGCATCGCGGCCTGGCGCAGGGTCTCCAGGTTCAGCGGCTGGTCGAGGAGGCGCCGGGCGTGGCGCTCCTTGACCTTGTTCTTGCGCTCGCCGGCGGGCATCGTCAGGTTCACGGCGAGCAGGATGTCGGCGCCCATGTCGGAGATGACGCGCGTCGGCACCGGGTTGACGATGCCGCCGTCGACGAGCCAGCGGCCGGAGAGCTGGGTCGGCTCGAAGATCAAGGGGAGGCCGCACGAGGCGCGGATCGACTCGGCGACGCGGCCCTGCTTGAGGACCACCTCCTCGCCGGTCTCGATGTCGGCCGCGACGCAGGCGAACGGGATTTCCATGTCGGAGAATTCCCGGGAGCCCATGTAGGAGCGGATGAAGCGCAGGAGCGTGTCGCCCGCGAAGAGGCCCGAGCGCGGCACCGTGATGTCCCAGAACAGGTTCTCGTACACCCAGGCCTTGTCGATGCGCATCGCCAGCTGCTCGATCTCCTCGGGCTCGTAGCCCGCGGCGTAGCAGCCCGCGATGAGCGAGCCCATCGACGTGCCGGCGATCATGTCGATGGGGATCTTCTCGCGCTTGAGGACCTTGAGCACGCCGATCGTCGCGTGGCCGAGCGCCGCCCCGGTGCCCAGCGCCAGGCCCACCTGCACGCCGCCGATGCGGCGCGCGAGGTGGCCGAGCACCTTCGCGGCCTTGGGCTCGACGGCGAAGGCGGCGTCGGCGCGCCCGTCGCGCTCGTAGGCCTCGCCGGCGGCCTCGCTCCACGGCACGATGAGGCGCTCGGCGCCGACGAGCAGCGGGGCGTCCTCCGGCTCGAGGTCGCCGATCCACAGCCGCAGCAGGCGGCGCGCCTCCTCGGCGAGCGGCGGCACCTCGGCCTCCATGTGGCGGTACTGCGGGCGCATCGCGTCGCAGCCGGCCATCAGGATGAGGTCGGCCTCGGTCAGCGCCGCGCGCTCGACGTCGCCGCGCGGCCCGCCCAGGCACAGCAGCGCGAGCTCGTGGCTGTCGCGCACCGCGTTGAGGAAGAGGTAGAGCTGGCTGAAGAGGCGGCCGCCGAGCGTCGCCGGCGACACCGACAGGATGCGCACGCCCGACGGGTGCTCCTGCGCCAGGGCGGCGAGGGCGGCGGGGTCCCGAAGGTTGGCCGCCCGCAGGGCGGTCTCGCTCGCGGGCGCGGGCTTCAGGCCGGCGGCCCGGGCGATGTCGCCGGGCTCCGGGGACAGGTCGACGACGAGCACCTTCTTGCGGGTCTGGCCGGCGAGCTCGGCGCCGAGGCGCCAGGCGATCAGCGCGCGCTCGCGGCGCGGCAGGGCGCTGTCGAACGCGACGAGGCGGGCCTGCTCGGAGGACGGACGCGGCGAGGCCTGGCCGCCCTCGATGAGGCGGCTGGCGAGCGTGCGCGAGAGGTGCAGCAGGATCGGCGGATGCGCGCGCAGGCACTCCTCGAAGTCCTTGCGCGGGAGCTTGAGCAGCTCGCTCGTCGCGTCCACGCGGACCGTGGCCGAGCGCGGCCCGCCGGTGAGCATGCCGGTCTCGCCGATGACGTCGCCGCGGCCGAGGTACGCGACGAGGGTCTCATGCCCCTCGACGGCGCGGTAGCGGCGCGCGTGGCCGGAGACGATCAGGTACAGCGCGTCGGACTCGTCGCCCTGCTTGAAGATCGTCGCACCCTTGGGCAGCGAGAGCAGCTGCAGACGGGAGGCGAGCTTGCCGATGTCCTCGCCGGACAGGCCCGCGAACAGCGGCGTGCGCTTCAGAAAAGACTCCCACGACTGGATCTCCTCAGGTTTCAAATGACGGCCTTGCGTCGGAGATTTCTTCCATAGGACGCGCAAGCTAAGAGACCGATGACGGTTTTGGAGTCGCGGATTTTTCCCTTGCGGACCAGCTCGAGGGCCTTTTTGAAGGGCATGTGCACGGCCTCGATGAATTCGTCGTCGTCGGCGTCGACCTTGCCGGCCTTGAGGCCGGTCGCGACGAACAGGTGCAGGACCTCGTCGGCGAACGCGGGCGTCGGCCAGTACCGGATCAGGGGCGTGAACTTGGCCGCGGTGTAGCCGGTCTCCTCGGCGAGCTCGCGCTTGACGCAGGTCAGCACGGACTCGCGCGCGTCGAGCTTGCCGGCGGGCAGCTCGAGCGTCACCTCGCCGACGGGATGGCGGTACTGGCGGACCAGCACCACGGTGTCCTTGTCGAGGAAGGGCACGACCCCGACCGCGCCGGGGTGGGACAGGTACTCGCGCGTCGCGATCTTGCCGTCGGGCAGGCGCACCGTGTCGACGTCGAAGTTCACGGCCCGGCCGCGCCAGACCCTCTTCTTGCGGACGAAGGTCTCGACCAGGTGCGCGTCGCGCTTTTTCATCGGATGGAATTGTAGCAAAGCGCCCGCGGGCGGCGGTCGCCCGACGACGAGCGGCGGCATTTGATATGATGTACCCCCGCGCGCGCGACATGTCCAAGCCCGAGTTCGTCCACCTCCACAATCACTCCGAATACTCCCTGATGGACGGGGTCATCCGGCTGTCCGACAAGGACGGCAAGCCCTCCCAGGCCCTCAAGGACCTGGCCAACTCCGGGGCGAAGGGCTTCGCGGTGACCGACCACGGGAACATGTACGGCGCCGTCGAGTTCTACTCGAACGCGAAGGCCGTGGGGCTCAAGGCGATCATCGGCTGCGAGATGTACATCTCCAAGGGCACGCGCTTCGACCGCGGCCACTCGCAGAAGGAAAACTGCCACCTGACCGTCCTCGCCAAGAATTTCGAGGGCTACCAGAACCTGATGGAGCTGTGCTCCATCGCGTTCACCGAAGGCTACTATTACGACCCGCGCATCGATAAGGAGCTTCTGGCCAAGCACTCCAAAGGCCTCGTCGTATTGTCCGGCTGCCTGAAGTCCGAGCTGAACCAGTCGATCTTGTCGGGCGACCTGACCCAATCCGAGAAGCTCGTCACGTGGTTCCGGGACAACCTCGAGCAGGATTCCTACTACCTCGAGATCATGGACCACGGCATCGAAAAGCAGAAGCAGGTGACCGCGGCCCTGCTCGAGCTCAACAAGCGCACGGGCATCCCCCTCGTCGCGACGAACGACTGCCACTACTGGAAGCCCGACGACCACGAGGCCCACGACGCGCGCGTCTGCATCGCCACCGGCCGCAAGATGGCCGACACGGAACGGCTCAAGTTCGATTCCCACGATTTCTACATCAAGTCCCCCGAAGAGATGCACAAGCTGTTCGGCGGCTTCGCCCCGGAATCGTTGAGCAACACTCTCAAGATCGCGGAGATGTGCAACCTCAAGATCCCGATGGACCAGATGCTGTTGCCCGAGTTCAAGGTCCCCCCGGGCTACGACCAGGACTCGTACCTGGAACATCTCTGTCTCGAGGGCCTCAAGGAGCGCTTCCCCGCCGGCTACCGCCCGGAGTACGCCGAGCGCCTGACCTACGAATTGGGCGTCATCAAGCGGATGGGTTTTTCCGGGTACTTCCTCATCGTTTGGGATTTCATCAAGCACGCCCGCTCGATCGGCGTGCCCGTCGGCCCCGGCCGCGGCTCCGGCGCCGGCGCGATCGTCGCCTACGCGCTCCGGATCACGAACGCCGACCCCCTCGAGCACCGCCTGCTCTTCGAGCGCTTCCTGAACCCGGACCGCAAGTCGATGCCCGACCTCGACATCGACTTCGCCGACACCGGCCGCGACCGCGTCATCCAGTACGTGCGCGAGAAGTACGGCAAGGAGTGCGTGGCGCAGATCATCACCTTCGGCTCGCTCGGCGCCAAGCTCGTCATCCGCGACGTGGGCCGCGTATTAGACATGCCGCTCATGCAAATAGACGAGATCGCCAAGAAGATCCCCGTCGGCCCCAACGTCCACCTGCACGAGGCGATGCAGGGCCCGGAGCTGCTCGAGCTCGCCAAGGACCCGCAGGTCAAGCGCCTGCTCGACCTGTCGCTGAAGCTCGAGGGCCTCAAGCGCCACACCGGCGTGCACGCGGCCGGCACCTTGATCACCAAGGAGCACGTGGTCAAGTACACGCCGCTCGCGAAGGGCGCCAAATCCGACGTGGTCACCACGCAGTACGACGGCGACGTCTGCCCCAAGCTCGGCCTGCTCAAGGTCGACTTCCTCGGCCTGCGCACGCTCTCCATCATCGACGACGCGGTCAAGTTCGTCAAGAAGCGCCGCGACCCGAAGTTCGACATCGACGCGGTCCCGATGGACGACCCGAAGACCTATGAAATGCTGCGCACGGCCAAGTCGCTGGCCGTCTTCCAGCTCGATTCCCAGGGCATCCGCGACCTCCTGTTCCGCATCAAGCCCACCGTCTTCGACGACATCGTCTCGCTCATCGCCCTCTTCCGCCCCGGCCCCATGCAAAGCGGCATGCTCGACATGTTCGTCGAGCGCAAGCACGGCCGCGAGGAGGTCGTCTACGACGTGCCCCTGCTCGAGACCATCCTGAAGGACACCTACGGCTGCATGGTCTTCCAGGAGCAGGTCATGGAGATCTCCAAGAAGCTCGCGGGCTTTACGCCCGGCGAGGCCGACGGCCTGCGCAAGGCCATGGGCAAGAAAATCCATGAAGACCTGGAAAAGATGCGCAGCAAGTTCGTCGCCGGCTGCGGCGTCAACAAGATCAAAGACAAGGTCGCCAACAAGATCTACGACCAGATGGTGAAGTTCGGCGGCTACGGCTTCAACAAGTCCCACTCGGTCGCCTACGGCCTCGTCGCCTATCAGACCGCGTACCTCAAGGCCAACTACCCGATCGAGTTCATGACCGCGGTGCTGACCAGCGAGATCGGGCATTCGTCGATCGGCGCCGAGGATAAAGAGAACAAGCTGGTCACCTACCTCGAGGAAGCGCGGCGCATGGGCATGAAGGTCCTGCCGCCGGACGTCAACGAATCGAGGTCTCAGTTCGACATACAGAACGACTGCATACGGTTCGGGCTGCTCGCGATCAAGAACGTGGGGTCCGGCGCCGCCGAGTCGATCGTGACGGCCGCGGCGGAGAAGAAATTCACCTCCCTCGACGATTTCTGCTCGCGCGTCGATCTGCACGCGATCAATAAAAAAGCCGTTGAGTCACTGATCAAAGCGGGAGCGCTCGATTCCCTGCGCCCCAACGAACCTTCGCCCGCAGCCCGAGCGCGGCTTTTGTTGTCCGTCGACGAATCCGTCGGCCGCCAGCAGAAGATGAAGGCCGACCTCGACAAGGGCCAGGGCCTGCTCTTCGGGACGGCGCCCGCGCCGGCCTCGAAGGAGATCTCCGACGCCGACGCGTCGATCAAGCCTTTGTCGGAGCACGACACCTTGACCTTCGAGCGCGAGGTCCTGGGCTTCTACTTCTCCGGCCACCCGCTGATGTCGGTGAAGGCCCAGCTCAAGGCCACCGCGACCCACGAGGTCAGCCAGCTCACGCCCGCGATCACCGCGCCCGTGCGCCTGGCGGGCATGATCAGCAAGATGCGCAAGATGATCTCGAAGAAAACCGGCGAGCCCTGGGTGATCATCACGCTCGAGGACCTGTCGGGCGAGATCACCTTGCTGTGCTTCCCCAAGACCTACGCCGGCGGCGTCAACGCTCTGGCCAAAATCGGCGCCTTCGTGGCGGCGACCGGGCGCCTGTCCTTCAAGAGCGAGGACGCCGGCGCGGGCACGCCCGAGGTCATCGTCGACGACATGACCCCGCTCGACTCGTCGGCGACCAAGTTCGCCAAGCGCCTGCGCCTGAAGTGCGACGCGACCGTCGGCACCGAGAAGCTCGAGGCCCTGCGCGACGTCCTCGAGCGCTTCGAGGGCCCCTGCCCGGTCGCCCTCGAGCAGGAAACCCCGGAAGGCCTCGCCTTCCTCGACCTGCCGCAGCGCGTCAACCTCAACCAGGCCCTGTTCGAGGCCGTCGAGGCCATCCTCGGCCCCCGCTGCTGGAACATCGACGCCTCCGGCGCCCCCGCCGTCATCGCCCCCCGCAAATGGGGCGGCAAGCCCTCCTGAACGGAAGGCACTCAACGGAAGGTGCCAGGCCTCCCATTATCCCATTACTCTCA
>JAMPYD010000069.1 GCA_023700845.1 Elusimicrobiota bacterium
CGCCCTCGGCTCCGGCGGAGCCTCCCGCGAGATCCATCTTGTTGAGCGCGACGACGAGGCGGGCGCCGCGACGCGCGGCCGCGGCGGCGACCGTCGCGCGAGCGGCCGCGTCGCGGGGATCGGCCGCCCGCGCGGCGTCCACGACGAGCACGGCGACCTGGCACGACTCGAGGGCGCGCTCCGCGCGCGCGATGCCCTCGCGCTCCGCGGCGTCGGCGGCGCCGTCGCGCAGGCCCGCGGTATCGATGAGGACGACGGGCAGGCCCCCGAGCTCGGCCTGCTCCTCGAGCAGGTCGCGCGTCGTGCCGGGCTCGGGCGCGGTGATCGCGCGCTCGCGGCCGAGCAAGGCGTTGAGCAAGGTCGACTTCCCGGCGTTGGGGCTTCCGAACAGCCCGACGCGGGCGCCTTCGCGGCGCGCGCGCCCGCGCGCGCCGCCGGAGAGCAGGCGGCCGAGCGACGCGGCGGCGTCGGCCAGCGCGGCGTCGGCGGCGGCGGCCTCGAGGGGCGCGATGTCCTCGTCGGGATGGTCGAGGCGCACCTCGAGGGC
Organism: Elusimicrobiota bacterium; assembly: GCA_023700845.1. Classification (GTDB taxonomy): domain Bacteria; phylum Elusimicrobiota; class Elusimicrobia; order UBA1565; family UBA9628; genus GWA2-66-18. The sequence continues at coordinate 548 of JAMPYD010000069.1, forward strand.
CGCGAGCAGCTCGAGCAGCGGGGCCCGGGCCGCGTCGAGCGCCTCGGACAGGCCGCCCGAGAGGCGGGTGAGCGCGGCCGCCCGCGCCGCGGAGCCGCGCGCGGAGATCAGGTCGCCGACCGCGCGCGCCTGGGCCAGGTCGAGCCGCCCGTTGACGTAGGCGCGGCGCGTGAACTCGCCGGGAGCGGCGGGGCGGGCGCCAGCCTCGAGCGCGGCCTCCACGATCTCGCGCAGGAGCTCCGGGGAGCCGTGCCCGGCGATCTCGAGGAGATCCTCCCCCGTCGGCGTCGAGGGCCCCGCCCAGTAGGTCGCGACCACGCGGTCGACGAGGACGCCGGCGCGCCGCAGGGGGCGCGCGGTCGCGCGCCGCGGCTCGAGCTCGGTCCCGAGCAGGACGCGCGCGAGCTCCCGGCAGCGGGGGCCGGAGAGGCGCACGATCCCGAGGGCCGAGCGGCCCGGCGGGGTCGCGAGCGCGACGATCGTGTCTTCCGCTCCCGTCATCTCGCCTTGGGCCGGACCACGAGCTTGCGCCACGGCCCCTCGCCCTCGGAGGAGGTGGCGACGTCTGGGTCGGCGCTGAAGGTGCGGTGCACGAGGCGGCGCATCGAGGAATCCATCGGCTCCATGCGCACGGGCTTGCCCGTTTCCTTGGCGGTCGCGGCGGCGCGGCGGGCCTCGTCGAGGACCGCCTGCTCGCGCTTCTCCCAGTAGGAAAGGGCGTCGACCTGGATCGCGACCGGGGCGCCGTGGCCGCGGGCCAGCATCAAGGCCGCCAGGAACTGCAGCGACTCCAGCACGCGCCCGTCGCGGCCGACGAGCAGGGGCGCGTCCTGGGACTCCACGGAGATCTTAACGCGCTCGAGGCCGGCGTCCCAGGAGGCCGTCGCGGTCGGGGCGGCGACCGCCATCAGCTGGAGCAGCTCGACGACGAGCTTGCGCGCCTTCTCGCAGGCTTCGGCGCCCTCGGCGGCGCTCACGGGCCGCGACGGCTCGGCGCGCTCTCGCGGCGGACGCGCGGGCTCGGGCGCGCGCGGGGCGCGCTCCTGGCGGCGCGGCTCGGCGGGGCGGGGCTGGGGCGGCCTCTCCTGGCGGCGCGGCTCGGAACGGGGCTCGGCGCGGCGCTCCGGCGGGCGCGGCGCGGAGTTGCGCATCGGAGGGCGCTGCGGAGCGCGGGCCGGGGCCGACGGCGACGGCGCGGGCGAATCCGGCCCCCAGCGCTTCTCGGTCAGGCGGATCTTGGCGGGCTTGACGCCGAGGCCCATGAAGCCCGTCGAGCCCTCCTGCGTGACGGTGATCTCGACCTGGTCGCGGCGCAGCCCGCTCTTGCTCAGGGCGGCCTCGACGGCTTCCTTGACGGTGCGGCCTTCGGCTTCGATGGGTTCCATGGGTTCGTCCTCCGGGGGAAAGTCGGGCCTCTAAGCCTCGAGCTGGTCCTTCAGCGCGACCTGCACGACCGTGCTCACCAGGCTGTTCGTCAGCCAGTACAGCACGAGGCCCGACGGGAAGTTCAAGAACATGAAGGTGAAGATGAGCGGCATGAACATCATGATCTTCTGCTGCGCGGGATCTCCCGCGGGCGGGTTCATCTTGCTCTGCAGGAACATCAAGCCGCCCATCACGATGGGCAGCACGTAATACGGGTCCTTCGCCGACAGGTCGTGGATCCAGAAGATCCACTGCGCGCCGTGCAGCTCCCACGAGTTGCGCAGGGTGTTGAACAGGGCGATGAAGATCGGCATCTGCAGCAGCATCGGCAGGCAGCCGCCGAGCGGGTTGGCGCCCTTCGTCTTATAAAGCTCCATCGTCGCCGCGCTGAGCTTCGCCGAATCTCCCGCGTACTTCTGCTGGAGCTTGGCGACCTCGGGCTGGAGCTTCTTCATCGCGCCCGCGGCGCGCAGGCTCTTCCACGTGAGCGGGAACAGCACGACCTGCAGGATCAAGGTCAGCGCCAGGATGGCCCAGCCCCAGTTCCCGGTCAGGCCGTACAGCCACTCGAGCGCCTCGAGCATCTTGCGTCCGATCCAGGCGAAGTAGCCGAAATCGATGGAGCGCTCGAGCCCCAGCTCGTAGCGCGACAGCCAGGTGTGGCCCTTGGCGCCGAGGTAGTACGGCACCTCCCACGTGAACAGCCCCTTCGGCGCGATGGTCACGGGCTTGGCGGTCAAGGTGACCTTGGGCGGCAGGGCGACCTGGGCGGGGCCGAAGTGCTCGGGCGAGGGCAGCAGCGCCGCGAGGAAGTAGCGGTTGTCGATGCCGACCCAGCGGTACGGCCCGGGGTGGGAGCCGGCCTCGTTGAAGTCCCCGTCGATGCGGCCGTTGAGGCCCTTGGCCGCGGGCGTCAGCGCGATCGCGCGCTGCAGGTCCGCGTTCTCCTTCTTCTCGGTCTCGATGGTGCCCAGCCCGGAGCCGACGCTCAGAGTCCACGCGCCCGCGTCGAGCGCCCGGCCCGAGGTGTTCTGCGCGACGATGCGCACGCGCGGCAGCACCGTGCCCTGCCCGGGCAGGAAGTGCTTCGTGATCTTGAGCCCGTCGGCGCGCGTCGCGGTGTAGACGATGGCGTTCATCGCCGACGGATCGCGCTCGAACTCGAGCTCGGGGAACGTCGCGAGCAGGCCTTCGTTCGCGTCGGCGACGAGCTCGACGGAGCCCATCGGCTCGGGGTACAGGAAGCTGACGATCGCCGCGCCGCGCGGGTGGATCTTGGCGACGGCGTCGCCGATCTTGACCGTGTCGGCCTCGGCGGCGTCGAGCTTGGCGGGCTTGGCGGATGGAGCCGGAGCGACAGGCTGCGCCGACGAGCCGGCGGCAGGCGCGGCGGCCCCGCCGTTCGCGGAAGACGCGGCCGACGTCGCGGGCGCGTCGACGGGCGGGTTGAAGCGCTTCTCCAGGAAGCCGAACCACGCGGCGTACACGGCGACGGAGAGCGAGACGGCGAGCAGGAGGTTTCGGTCCATGGGTTATCGGGGGAGCGGCACGGGATCGTGGCCGCCAGGGTGGAAAGGATGACATCGGGAGATTCTTAGCGCGGAGAGGGCCAGCCCTTTTAAGGCGCCATGGGATGAGACGGCATCGCGAGCGTAGTCGCCGCAGCTCGGATAAAAACGGCACGCGGCGGGGAGCCACGGCCGGATACCGGCGCGGTAGAGATCGAGCAAGGCGATCAGGAGCGGCTTCATGGTCGCATAAGCCCGGCCTTCTTCCAGAGGTCGAGGATATCGCGCTCCGCGTCGGCCTTCCCCTTCCAGGGGCAGCCCGCGCGCGGGTAAGCGACCATCTCGACGCCGGGACGAAGCTCCGAACGGCGCGTACGGAACGTCTCGCGCAGCAGGCGCTTGAGGCGGTTGCGCCTGACGGCGTTACCGACCTTCGCGCTCACGGAAAGCCCAAGACGGGGCTCCCGCTCGGAGGCGTCGACGCGGTGCCAAAGGATGAGCGAGCGTCCGACCGTCTTCCTTCCCGACTGGAAGACCTGCCGGAACTCGCGCCGTTCCTTCAGGCGCGCGTCGTCGCCGAAACCGGACGGCGGCGTCAAGCCTTCTTCTTGATTAAAGTGACGCGGCCTTTCGCGCGACGGCGGTTGAGCGTCTTGCGGCCGCCGGGCGTAGCCATCCGCGCGCGGAAACCGATCTTCTTCATGCGTTTGCGATTATGCGGCCGATATGTAGGGAGCATTGAGGGGTTAGTATAGGAAAAATCAGGCTCAACGGCAACGGCTCCTCGTTCGTTTATCTTAAGATAAACCTGCCTGCACGCATCAGGGGCCCCCTGCCTTGAGAAGTTGCGGGAAAATGCTAGGATAAAATCCATGCAAAACGAGCAAAATGAGCGGTCCATCTCGGTTTTGAGCAAGGAAGAACGGTCGTACGCGCCGTCTGCCGCCTTCGCGAAGACGGCGTCGGTGCCGAGCAAGGCCGCGCGCGCGAAGCTCTCCGCCGCCGCCGCGAGATCGCCCGAGAAGTTCTGGGACGCGGCCGCGCGCGAGCTCCATTGGTTCAAGCCGTGGCGCAAGACCTTGCAGTGGAAGGTCCCCGACGCGAAGTGGTTCGTCGGGGGCAAGACCAATCTCTCGTATAACTGCCTCGACCGCCATCTCGACGGCCCGCGCCGCAACAAGGCGGCGCTGATCTGGGAGAGCGAGCCCGGCAAGGTCCGCACCTACACCTACCTGCAGCTGCACCGCGAGGTGTGCCTGTTCGCCAACGCCCTCAAGGGCCTCGGCGTCAAGCCGGGCGACAGGGTCGCGATCTACATGCCGCTCGTGCCCGAAGCCGTCGTCGCGATGCTGGCCTGCGCGCGCATCGGCGCCGTGCACGGCGTGGTGTTCGGCGGCTTCTCCGCCGAGGCCCTGCGCGACCGCCTCAACGACGCGGGGGCGTCCGTCGTGGTGACAGCCGACGGCGGCTGGCGCAAGGGCGCGATCCTGAGGCTCAAGGACGCCGTCGATGAGGCGGTCAAGGGCGCGCCGACGGTCAAGGCCGTCGTCGTGCTCAAGCACGCCGACAACGAGATCACGATCGACGAGACGCGCGACCACTGGTGGCACCGCCTCACGGCGAAGGCGTCGCCTGTCTGTCCGCCCGAGAAGCTCGACAGCGAGCACCCGCTGTTCATCCTTTATACGTCGGGCAGCACGGGCAAGCCCAAGGGCATCCTGCACACGACGGGCGGCTACATGACGCAGACCGCCTGGACGATGAAGCACGTCTTCGACCTCAAGGAGACCGACGTGTTCTGGTGCACCGCCGACGTGGGCTGGGTCACGGGGCATTCGTATCTCGCCTACGGCCCCCTCCTCAACGGCGCGACCGCCGTGATGTACGAGGGCGCGCCGCTGACGCCGCAGCCCGACCGCTTCTGGTCGATGATCAGCCGACACTCCGTGTCGATTTTTTATACAGCCCCGACCGCGATCCGCACCTTCATGCGCCTGGGCGAGGAGCACCCCGCCAAGCACGACCTTTCCTCCCTGCGGCTGCTCGGCACCGTCGGCGAGCCCATCAACCCGGAGGCCTGGCGCTGGTACAAGAAGCACATCGGCGGCGACCGCTGCCCGATCGTGGACACGTGGTGGCAGACGGAGACGGGGGCCATCATGATCTCCCCCCTTCCGGGCGCCACCGCCGCCAAGCCCGGCTCGGCGACCTTGCCGCTCCCCGGCATCGACGCCGACGTCGTGGACATGACGGGCAAGTCGGTGCCGCTCGGCTCCGGCGGCTACCTGGTCGTGCGGCGGCCGTGGCCGTCGATGCTTCGCACGATCTGGGGCGACGCCGAGCGCTACCGCAAGCAGTACTGGTCCCAGATCCCGGGCATGTACTTCACCGGCGACGGCGCGCGCAAGGACAAGGACGGCTACCTGTGGATCCTCGGCCGCATCGACGACGTGCTCAACGTCTCCGGCCACCGGCTCTCCACCTCGGAGATCGAGTCCGCGCTCGTGGGCCACCCCTTCGTCGCGGAGTCCGCGGTCGTCGGCCGCCCCGACGAGCTGCACGGCCAGGCGGTCGTCGCCTTCGTCACGCTCAAGGGCGGCAAGATCCCGAGCCCCGAGCTCAAGGAGCTGCTGCGCGAGTTCGTCGCCAAGGCGATCGGCTCCATCGCCCGCCCGGCGGAGATCCGCTTCACCGACTCTTTGCCCAAGACGCGCTCGGGCAAGATCATGCGGCGCCTGCTGCGCGAGATCGCCGCCGGCGGCGCCGTGCGCGGAGATGTGACCACGCTCGAAGACTTCGGTATATTGGCGAAGCTGCAGCAGGACGAGGAGTAATATCGAACGCTTTATCATCGCGGCCGCACTGACCGCCGGGTTCTTCGCCGTTCTCGATTCTAAGCGCTCGTCTAATGCGCCGTGGATCGTGCGCCTGTTTCTTTTCGGTTCATTGTCGTGGGTCTGCCTCGGTTGGACCGTCAGCGTCCGTCTTTTCCCCGACGCCTTCCCCCTCGAGCTTCCCCCCTCCGAGGCTCTCGGCCTACTCCTCGGCTCCACGGTCCTCGGCGCCGCCGCCTTCGCCGCCGCCCGCGGCCGCGGCGCCCTGGTCCCCGGCCTCGCGTTCGGCGCGCTGGCCTCGGCCGCCGGCTGGTGCGCTTCGCGCTGGCCCCAGCTCGCGCGCGCCGTCGAGCTGTGCGGCGGGATCTTCCTGGGCATCGTGCTGTCGACCTCGCTCACCGCCGCGCTCGCGCTGAGCCACGCCGCTCTGGCCGCGTTCCTGGTCCGCGAGGACTGGCGCCCCTGGTCGCGCCGCGCGGCCCTCGTCCTCGTCGGGACGTGGGCGGCCGTCACGCTCGGCGCGGACGCCGCGCTCACGCGCGTCTGGGGCTTCGGCCCGCGCTCGCTCGCGGCGGCGGCCGGCGTGCCGACCAACCGCGAGGCGGACACGCTCGCCGTCGCCTGGCTGTACCCGTCGGGCGGGCGCGCCTACCGCGTCGACGCGCGGCGCATGTCCTCGGAGACGACGGACCTCTCGCCGGACAGCATCGACCGCCTCGAGGGCTTCCTCGCCCGTCACGGGTTCCGCGGCGTGTTCGCGCGCGAAGCGCTCGCGGCGGTGCGCCTGGGCCGCCTGCAGTGGTGGGACGAGGAGCGCGCGCTCGACGCGCTGATGATCTCGGTCCCCGGACGGGCGCACCCGGATTACCTGCGCGCCCTCGAGCTGCTGCGCGCCGGCCCGGTGACCGCCGAGCGCTACGGCAAGCTCGAGCAGCTGGCCGCGTCGACCGGCCAGCGCGTCGAGGGCTTCGAGAAGGCCGCCGACGCTCAGCGCATCTTCGAGGGGTTCTCCGCCGCCTACGCGCGCTTCGGCGACGAGGTCAAGGCGCGCGAGTGGCTGATCCTGCTCGACGGGCTGTGGGCCGTGAGCGAGAAGCGCATCGAGGTCGGCGTGGTCGAGGAGCTGCGCGAGGGACGCGTCGACGGGGCCATCCTCCTCGACGACGCGCCCGCGCCCCGCCTGCGCGTGGGCCTGTTCGCGGTGTGGCACAGCTCGGCGACGGAGACGACCCATTACTGGCTGTCCGGCTCGCGGGTCCCCGATCCAGACGGGCGGTTTTATTTCGACGCGCTGGGCCCGGGCCCCTACGTCCTCGCCTTGCTGGGCCGGCCCGAGGACCTGCGCGGCTCCTTCGCCGGGGTGCCCGGCGTCTTCGAGGTGACCTACGAGCGCCCCGAGGTGCTCCTGAACCCGGTGCGCCTGCGCCGCGCCGCGTCCTCGCCGCTGGAGCCCTTCGGTCCCGCGGGGCTGCCCGAAGCGCGCGTGCCTCGCGCGGCGGAGCCTCCCCCTCCCGCGCGCCTGCGCCGCTAGGCGCGACTATCCTTAAGGATAGTCCCATTCCATACTCGCACCGGTGCGAGTCCGGTCCCTAACGTTTTAGATGCGCGGCATCTAGGCGCGCGAGGCGCCGATCCGTGTCCGCTTTGGCGCGCGAGTCTTTCCGGAGGTTGGCCACGGCGAGCCGCGTCTCGAGCAGCGGGCGGTAGCTCCAGTCCGCGCGCGCGCCGCGGTCGAGCGCCGCCGCCGCCTCGGACATGCCGTCGGGTCCGCCTTGCAGAG
>JAMPYD010000003.1 GCA_023700845.1 Elusimicrobiota bacterium
CAGGAGATCGGCGCCGACTTCATGCTCAGCGGCGCGCTGAACCAGATCGTGGACCAGGAAGGCGGCAAGGCGGTGGTCTTCTATCAGACGAACCTCAAGATGCTCGACCTCAAGACGAACCGCATCGTCTGGAACGGCCAGAAGAAGCTCAAGAAGTTCGTCAAGCGTTCCAAGGCCGGCTGGTAGGCTGAGCGATGGGCGTTGACCGGCCCCGCCTTTCTCCCAAGAGAGGCGGGGCCGTCCTTTTTCTGCCGCTGCTGGCGCTGCTCGCGGCGTGCGGCGGCCCGTCCGGCTCGATGCGCAAGGACGTCAACGGCCTGATCGCCGCCCGGAACTACGACGGGGCTCTGGCCCGCGTCGAGAAGGCCAAGGAAGGCTCCTACGGGAAGAAGAACCAGGTCCTCTATTACCTGGACCTCGGCGCGGTCCAGCACGACGCGGGCCGGTTCAAGGACAGCGACGAGAGCCTCGACAAGGCCGAACGGCGCATGGAGGAGCTCTACACGAAGAGCGTGACCAAGGCCGCCGGGACCTTGCTCCTCAACGACAACACGACCGAGTACGCGGGCGAGCGCTTCGAGCGCGCGATGGTCAACGCCTACCGCGCGCTCAATTACGTGTTTCTCTCCGATCTGGAGAACGCACTCGTCGAGGTGCGCAAGCTCTCCCGCCTCCTGCAGGAGTACGCGGACACATTGCAGGGCAAGAAGACGGCGTACAAGGAAGACGCCTTCGCCCAGTTCCTCGCCAGCCTGCTGTACGAGGACGACGGGCGCGCCGACGACGCGCGCATCGCCCGGGAGAAGTCCCGGGCCGCCTACAAGCTCTACGCCTCCGCCTACGGCCTGCCCTCCCCCTCCCTGGAGCCCGTGGGCGCCAAGAACGGCGGGGAGCTCGTGTTCCTCCATTATAACGGCGTCGCCCCCCGCAAGGTCAGCAAGTCCTTCTCCGTGGCCTGGAAGGACGCGGCGGTCGCCCTCGACGCCTCGCAGGACGACGAGGCCGAGGCCGCCAGGGCCAAGAACGCCATCCGCGGGGGCTTGCTCGGCAAGTCCATCACGGTCTCCTACCCTGATTACGTCCAGGACCCGTTCCAGATCGCGGGCTCGGCCGTCGAGGCGGCCGGCGTGACGGCCCCGACGGAGCTCGCCCAGGACCTCGCGGCGATCGCGCGCAAGGACCTGGCCGAGCGGCAGGCCGTCATCCGCACGCGCGCCATCGCGCGAGCGACGGTCAAGTTCGTCCTGGCCAAGGCCGTCTCCGACGAGGTCTCCAAGAAGTACGGCAAGAACTCCTGGCAGCACCTCCTCGCCCAGGCCGGCGGGGCCGCCACGTCGGCCGCCACCGAGGGCGCCGACACCCGCGCCTGGGCCACCTTGCCCGCGCAGTTCCGCGTCGCCCGCCTGCGCCTGCCCCCCGGCACCCACGACGTCGTCGTGAGGTACGTGGGCGCGTCGGGCGCCGAGCTTTCGAGCCGCACCTTCGAAGACGTCGTCATCCGCAAAGGACGGCGAACCTACCTCCACGACAGGACCGCTCTATGAAAAACATGATGCTCGTCGTCCTCGCCGCCGCCGTGCCCCTGCTGTCCGCGTGCGGAGGCGGCGCCGCCCGCAAGTCCTCCTCCGGCGGGCCGCGGCCCGCCTGGGTGGAGGCCGAGAGCCCGAAGTGGACGCGCGCCCAGAACGTGCTCGGCGTCGGCAGCGGCGACGACGAGGAGTCCGCCGCCGACCGCGCCCGCGGCGAGATCTCGCGCGTGTTCTCGAGCGCCGTCACCGTGGACACCTCCGTCGACGAGACCGAGACCAACCTGACGCAGGGCGGGGCGACGAACTCCTCCTTCTCCCAGGTCGTGGCGCAGAACGTCAAGACCGCGTCGAAGAAGATGCTGGAAGGCGTGGAGGTCGTCGAGCGCTGGAAGGACGGCGCGACGAACCGCTACTACGCGCTCGCGGTCCTGAACAAGGGCAAGGCCATGGCCGCCGTCGCCGAGCGGACCTCCGCGCTCGACGCGGACGCGTCCCTCTGGAAGGGGCGCCTCGACGCGTCCACCGACCGCTTCGAACGCGCCAAGGCCGGAGCGAAACTCGCCGCCTTGCTCAAGGGCCGCCTCGACCTCGAGAACGACCGCCGCGTGCTGGGCGGCGGCGCGCTCGCGTCCACGGTCGAGGTCTCCGCCGCGAAGGCCGCGGCGGCCCGCGCCCTCGAGGCGCTCGACGTCGTCGTCATCGCGACGGGCGAGCACTCGGAGGAGCTCGAAACGGGGATCGTCTCCGGCCTCGCCGCCTCGGGGCTCACGGCCAAGCGAGGCGACTCAGGCGCCGCCGGGGATCTCATCGTCGAGTCCGTCTCGGGGGCCCAGGCCGTCGAGGGCGGCGACGCCCGGTGGAAATGGTCCCGCGGGTCGGCGACGATCACCCTCAAGGACGGCCGCGCGGGCAAGTCCTTCGCCCGCTTCGAGGTGAGCGAGCGCCAGGCCTCCGCCGACGCCGGAGAGGCCCGCCGCCGCGCCGCCGCCGGCCTGGCCAAGAAGGCCGCCGAGCAGACCGCCGCGGCCATCGCCGCCTTCTTCGAGAACCAGTAGCCCCGGCTAGCGCCGGAGGAGGCCTTCGATCAGGTTCTTGCCGGCGTTCTCGAGGAGCTTGCCGACCTTGACCTTGGTCTTGGGGGTCGTCACGGTGCCGGTCACCGCCACGTCGACGGCGGGCAGGTTGCCGACCTGGGCGGTCACGGTGAGGTCCAGCGCCTCGGCGGGCAGGTCGATGGTGCCGAGCGCGGAGAGCTGGGCGGCGGTCGAGTCCATCTCCGACTGGCGAAGGGTCATCACCCCGTCCTTGAAGAGATAGTCGCCGGAGATGCGGCGGACGGTGATGTCGTTGAGGTTCACGCCGAGGCTGAGCTTCTGGAAGATCAGGATCGGGAAGATCAGGACCTTCACGACCGGCGACTGCAGGGCCATGTCGCCTACGGCGTGGAGCTTCCCCTCGCCGGTGCCGATCTTGGCGTCGCCGCTGAGCTTCTTCATGTCGGGCGTCACGCCGTAGAGCTCCCAGGACGCCGTGACCGCCTGGAGCCGGGCGTTCGGGTGGAGCAGCGCGCCGATCTCCACCTTGCCGCGCGTGCGGATCGGAGTCGCGGGCTCGGCCGCGGCGGGCTTGCCGGCCGTCGCGGCCTGGGCGGTCTTCGCGTCGGCCTCGAGCTTCTTCTTGGCGGCGAGGTAGCGGCCCAGGTCGAAGCGGTCGAGCGAGGCCTCGACCTGGATCTCCGGGACCTTGGCGTAGTCCTTGACCGTCAGGTCCATCGTCAAGGTCCCGTCGGCGACCTTGCCCTTGAGGTTCGGCACGTCGATGCGCCGCTCGTCGAAGGAGGCGGTGCCGGTGAAGTCCGCGAGCGCGAGGTCCGCGACGGTGGCGCCGAGGCCGTTGAACTGCAGCTTGCCGCCGAACAGGGGTTTCTCCTTGGTCCCGGTGACCGACAGCGCGAAGAAGCCCGAGCCCGCCAGCTTCAGGTCTCGGGTCCGCGGCGTCAGGCGCGTCAGCTCCTCGAGGACGAAGCGGCGGCATTTGACCAGCAGGTCGAAGGCGCCGCGCCCGGTGGGGTCGGAGACGCCGCCTTCGACGGAGAGCTCGTTGCTCGCGATCTTCACGGCGAAGCGCCGCAGGCGGATGGCGCGCGGGGTGTAGGAGAGGTCCGCGTCCCAGCGCGAGGGCGGCAGCTCGAGGCCCGGCGGCACGCCGGGGAAGGGAAGGTCCTTGTCGGTCAGCGCCGGGAGGTCGAGGTCGGCGACGACCTCGAGCGCCGGCTCGGGCGTCCCCGCCAGGGCCTTGGCGACGACGCCGTCGAGGCGCAAGGTCCCGCTCCTGCCCTTGATCACGGCCTTCTCGAAGACGAGGTCGTCGCCTTTCACGCGCGCGCCGCCGTCGAGGCGCACCGCGGGCACGACGAAGCCCGGCGGCAGCGCGGTCACGGCGACGGGCAGCTCGGAGATCTTGAAGGCGGGCACGTCCACGGCGAATCGCAGGGCCAGGTCCGGGACGAGCTTGGCCCCGCCCAGCCCGCGCACGACGCCGGAGGCCGACGCCGTCCCTTGCTTGAACTTCGCCTCGAGGGCCGCGAGCTTCACCTCGCCGCCGGAGCTCGAGGCCTCGCCGTCGAGGCGCATGGCGGGGATGTAGGCCTTGGGCGGGAGCTTGAGCCAGGGATAGCTGCCGGCGCGGATCTCGGGCACGTCGACGCCGAACTTGGCGCGTCCCTCATAGACCGGAGCCGGCCCGCCGAGGCCCCGGGCGGAGCCGGAGCCCGAGATCGTCCCCTCGGCCCAGCTGACGCGGAAGGCCTTGAGCGAGGCGGTGGTCCCGTCATAACGCCCCTCGAGCGAGGCGCTCCCGGCGGGGATGCTCACGGCCGGGACGCCGGCCGACGGCAGCCACTTCGCGAGCAAGACCGTGTCGAGCCCGGACGTCTTGAGCTCGAGGTCCGCGCCGATGACGGAGGGCGAGGAGACGGCGATCCGCCCTTTCGCGTCGAGCACAGTCTTCCCCGCCGCGGTCAACGTCGCGTCGAGCTCGGCGACGGGGGCCTCGAGGCCGGAGATCTTGCCCTTCGCGGTGAAAGCGAGCCCGTCCTGGGCGGCGCTGAGGCGGCGGACGTCCACCTTGAACTTCGCCCGGTCGCCGCGCGCGGGGTGGATGGTGCCCTCGAAGGCCAGCGCGGCGTCGATGGGCCGCTCGCCCGCCTTGCCTTTGACGCGCGCCGACGCCTCGAGGTCGAAGGGCTCGGCGAGGCTGAAGTCGTCGAGGCGCAACGTCAGACCGGAGGCCGACCAGACCGCGCCCGAGGCCTTGTCGACATAAGCTGCCGCCCCCCGGGCAACGCGCAGGTGCCGCACGTTGAACTCGGCCGGGGCTTCCTCGGATGGTTTCTCGGCGGGCGCCGCGGCCGCGGGGGCGGAGGAAGCGAGGGTGTCGTAGTTGAAGGACCCGTCGGCGTTGCGCACTATGCTCAGCACCAGCCCGTCGGCCGAGGCGGAGGCGATCACGAGCTTGCGCCGCAGCAGGGCCTTCCAGCTCGGGCGCAGGCTGAACGTCTCGACGCTCACGAAGGTCCCCGCGGCGAAGTCCGGGAGCTCGGAGACCTCGAGGCCCTGCAGGTGCAGGCCCGTCAGGCCGGCGTCGATGCGCGCCAGGCGCACCTCGCGGCCGAGCTGCTTGCGGGCCTTCTCCAGCACGAAGGCACGGGCCTTCGGCTCCGGGAAGAAGGCCTTGAGCGCGAGCACCGCCGCTCCCGCCGCGAGGACGGCGAGCAGAGCGAGCGAGACCGAGACCTTGAGCCAGAGCCGGGCGCGTGCCATGCGGCGATTTTATCACACTTCTCCGTTGCCGCTATGCAATGAAGAGGAACCGCCGCCAGGCGGGCATGTTTATCTTGAGATAAACGTGCGGCCGAGGCTTATCCGTCGCCTTGACAAGGCGTCCCAGGGGGGCCATAATCGCTTCATGCGCCACCTCCTCGTCGCCGCCATCCTGGCCGCCGCTCTGCCCTCCGTCGCGGCAGAATCCTCCTCCTTCTCCTCCTTGCTCAAGCGCGTCTCCTCTTATCTTGGCGCGCCAGCGGTCCGCGACGCGCGCCGCCATGCCGCGGTCGCGGCCGTGCGCGGCGGCATCCCGACCGACCAGGGCGAGGACCTCGACCTGCTCCTGCTCGACCGCGCGGGCGCCCTGCGCGCGGCGCTGCGCCGTCCCGACGCGTCGGCCGCCGACGAGGCCGCCCTGCGTCCGGTCTACGACGGTCTGGCCGCCTCGCAGTACGTGCAGGCGCTCTCCATCGTCGGCGCCCCCGAGGTCCGCGGCGAGGCCGCCGCCGCCCTCGAGGCCTGGACGAAGGAGCCGCGCACGCCCGCCCCGGCCCCCGCCGTGCTGACTTTCCTCGCCGGCCCCGCCGCGCGCATCGACGACCAGGAGCTCGTGAGGGCCGGCTGGGGCGCCTACGCCCGCCGCCTGGCCGCCTCCTCCTCCCCCGCCCGCTCCGCCGCCCCCGGCTGGACCTCCGGCGCGGACGCCGCCAAGCTCGACGAGACCCTCAAGGGCCTCTCCGACTCCTGGCTGCAGAAGAAATTGACTCCTGAGGCGGAAGCCAAGGCCCATCTCCTCGCCGGCTATGTCTACGCGGCGTTGGCGAAGGCCGATTTGAAAGGCCGCGCCCCCGCCTCCGCCGCCCCCGCCGTCCTCGCCAAGGACGACGCCGCCCCGGCCGCGCCCGAGGCCGCCGTCGCCTTCGAGCCCAAGGCCGTCTATCAGAAAGCGGCGAAGTCCGTCGTCCTCATCCTCTGCTCCGCCTCGGGCGGCTCCGGCGAGCTCGGCACCGGCTCCGTCGTCGACGCCGCGCGCCGCCGCATCCTGACCAACGCCCACGTCGTCATCGCCGACTCCACGCGCAAGCCCTGGGAGCGCGTCAACGTCTACTTCAAGCCCGCCAAGCTCACGGGCAGCGCCCAGCGCGACCTCGTCGAGCCCGTCTCCGCCAAGGTCCTCGCCTGGGACTCCGGCCTCGACCTCGCCTTGCTCGAGGTCGAGCGCCTTCCCGCGGGCACGCCGGCCATCGCCTTCGGCCATCCCGACACCGTCTCCGTCGGCGACCGCGTCGCCGCCATCGGCCATCCCGAGCAGGGCGGCCTGTGGACGCTCACGACGGGCGTCATCAGCACCGTCCAGGCCGACCTCGGCGGGGTCAAGGGCAAGGACGCCTACCAGACCGACGCCTCCATCAACCGCGGCAACTCCGGCGGCCCCCTGCTCGACGCCTCCGCCCGCCTCGTCGGCGTCAATACCCTCATGTCGCGCAAGGCCGCCGACGGGCTGGCGATCACCTCGGTCAACTTCGCGGTCAAGTCCGACATCGCCAAGCGCTGGCTCGCCGCCCAAGGCGCGGCGCTGGCCTACGGCGGCGCCTCCGCCCCGGTCCTCACCGCGAGCGTCCCCGCTCCCGTCGCCGCCCCTCCGGCCGCCGGGCTCAAGCTCGTCGCGGCCGCGCCCTCGGTGTCCGGGACGCTCTCCGCCTCGCCCGCCCCCGCGCCGCGCGTCCTCACCGTCGCCAAGCCGGCCGCGCCGCGCGTCATGATCACCGAGAGCAAGCCGTTCAAGACCGCGAGCCTCATCGAGGCCGAGATCTCTAAAATGGAAGACCTCGGCGACGAGATGCGCGACGAGATCAGGAGCAAGCTCAAACGATGAACATCTCCCCCGTCCTCCTCGCCCTCCTCCTCGCCGTCCCCGCCTCCGCCCAGCCTCGCAAGAACGTGCTCGAGACCTTGAGCGAGGCCCTCGACTCCGACAAGGGCTACGAGCCCGCCGAGCGCGCCGCCCTCATGTCCGCCATCAAGGACCGCTTCGCCGACTACGGCGTGCAGGTCGTCAACCCTCAGCGCGCGAAGGCCATCCCCGTCGTCCTCCACATCCTCACCGAGGGCTCCTTCGACCAGGCTCCCCCCGAGCGCGTCGCCGACGTCGCCTTCGCCGCCTATCAGGCCATGTCGCGCGGCGCCGATCCCGAGGTCGTGGAGGGCGTCGCCCTGTACGGCTACCGCAAGAAGGTCTCCGCCGACACCCTCTCCACCTGGGCCAACGGCTACAAGCAGCTCGTCGACGGCAAGGTCCCCGGCGACGTCGCCGCCGACCTCGTGCGCGTCTCCATGGAAAAGAACCTTCCGGACTCGGACTTCAACACGTTAAAATGGTCGCTCGTCGACGGTGTTAAAAATGGTTTTGATCCAAAGGACTACGCCAGCTATCTGTTCGGCACCTTGCTGGAAGGAAAGAAAGGCCCCGGCCGCATCAGCGCCGACGCCAAGGCGGTCTTTTTGAAAGCCCGTCGAGCCAAGGCCAAGCCCGTCATCCCCGACTACAAGGGCGTCTTCACCAAGGCGCTGCCCCCGCCCCCGGTCTACGTCCCCCCCGCGGTGAAGTCCGTGATCGCCGAGGTCCCCGTCGTCAAAGAGGTCCAGAAAAAGACCACCGACGCCCTGGGCCGCCTCGGCCTGGGCATCCCGCAGATGCCGCGCGTCACCGCCCCCAAGCCCGGCCGCCCCGCCCCGCCGCCCGCCGAGGAAGCTCCCGTCGCACTCTCCCCGGGCATCCAGAAGCTATGGCCCGGCCTCGACGCCTCCGCGCGTTCCTATCTGGGCACTCCCTACGTCTGGGGCGGCACCACGCATCAGGGCATCGACTGCTCCGCCCTCACGCAGAACACCTTCGGCGAGAACCGGGTCAAGATCCCGCGCGTCAGCCGCGATCAGTGGAAGACGGGAGACAAGACCGAGACTCTCCGCGAGGGCGACCTCATCTTCTTCAACACCATGGGCGCCGGCGTCTCCCACGTGGGCATGGTCACCGACCCCAAGACCAAGAAGTTCATCCACGCCTCTTCCTCAAAAGGCGTGATGGTCGCCGACCTGAACAACAAGTGGTTCGGCCAGCGCTACCTAGGCGCGCGCCGCGTCGTTCCTTAGCGCGAACCGCAGGCACGGCCACGCGGCCAAGGTGCCCGCCGTGCCGACGAGGGACAGGATCACCATCGCGGCATACGCGCCGTGCGAGGCGCTGAGGCTCTCGTACAGGCGCCCGCCCAAAGTGTTCGACGCCGACGCGGCGATATTGAACACCGCCATGTACGCCGCGAACACCGTCGCCTCGGCCCCCTCGGGGCAGGACTTCGCCGCGAGATCCATCCACGCCAGGCGGAACACGACGCCCGTCAGGCTGAACAGCAACGTCAGGATCAGGATCGAGAGAGGTCCCCGGTAGAACAGATACAGCAAGGTCAGGGGCGCGCCGAGCCAGATCGACGCCCGCGCCACCTTCTCCGTCCCCCCCGCCGTGAGCCGCCCGAACAGCGCCGCTCCCGCCAAGCCGGCGAAGCCCCCCGCCGTGGACAAGCCTCCGATGAAGATCGGCGACAGCTTGAGCGCCTCGCTCTGATAATAGAATTGCGCCGTTCCGAGGAAAGGGCAAAAGCTCCATAAAAAGATACCCAGCGCGACGGCCCATGCCTTCGGGTCCCGGAACATGCCGGTCAAGCCGCTCCAGCCCCGCGCGGCCGTCTCCTTCACGTCTCCGACGCCCGACTCGTCGAGCCATCGGGCCGACCACGCCGTCATCAACGGGAAAACAGCCGTCAGTATGAACACCCAGCGATAAGGCGCGTGCTGCGACAGCCAGCCTCCGCCGAACCCCGTCACGATCAAGGTCCCATACAAGGTCCCGATCGACACGGCCTGATAGATACCGGTCTTCCCTCGCTCCTTGCCGCGCTCCACCATGACGCCGTCGCACACGACGTCGGACAGCACGAAGCCGACATTCACCAGGATCAGGAGCGTGAGGGCGGCGAGGTAATTGGGCTCCTTGAGCCCGGCCAACAGCAGCCAGCCCACCGAGGTCAGCAGCGAGACGGCGATCAGGTGCGGCGCGCGCCTTTTCCCCGCCCACGGCAAAAAGTCGGTCAGCACGCCGAACAGGGGCTTGATGGTGAGCGGCAAGGTCATCCATGCGACGAACAGCGCGGCCTGGCCGGAACCGAGCTGGAGGGCATCCTTCAGGTAATACGACACCGGCTCGTAGGCGAGCCCGCCCATGCCCTGGGCGAAATAGTTCACCGCGAAGAACAGGTAGATCTTGTCGCGCTTCACGCGGTCAACCTCAGCCGCAGGACGACGAGCTTTGGTCTTCTTTGCCCGGGAACCAGGGCATCACGATCACGTCCACGCCCATGTCCTTGACCGCCTTCTCCGTCTCCGGGTCGGGCAGCTTCTGGTCGTAGCCGAGCACGAGGATGTCCGGATTCTCCTTGCGCATCGTCTCGGCGAAGCTCTTGGCGTTGCCGATCACCACCTTGTCGGCGATGCCCAGGGCCTCCACCCACTTCTTCCTCTGCTTGGCGGGGACGGCGTTGGGCTTGCGGTTGTGGGAGTCGTTGGACAGCACCACGACGAGGGTGTCGCCCAGGACGCGGGCGGAGCGCAGCAGGCGGATATGCGCGGCGTGGACGCGGTTGAAGCAGCCTGCGGCGAAGACGATGACGGGCTTGTTCAGGGTTTCTTGGCCGGGTCGTCTTGCTTGGGGGCATCGTCGTCGATGCCTTCCTTCAGGCCCTTCTTGAACATGTTCATGGCGCGGCCGCACTGCTTGGCGAATTCAGGGATCTTGCTGGGTCCGAAAAGGATGAGCGCGACGACGGCGATGATGACGATTTCCGTTGTTCCGAGACCGCCCATAACGTTCCTCCAGGGTACAGTCACATTTTATCATTATTCGGGTTGGGGTGGATTGGGACGATGTGATGCGGTGATGCCTATCACGTCTAAAAAGGAGTCAGGTTTTAGTGGCAAATTGATGGAATTCGCTCTACAATCCGGGGATAGGCTGATTCGGACCGGAATTAAGCTGGTCAGCCTAATAGGCGTTAGCGTGCCACTAGGCATGACCACTGGCAAGACCTTATATAGTGTGTTACACTATACTATCTGAATGGCCAAGTTTAAATTCGTCGCCAGAAACGGGAAAGTCAGACCTATCAGCACCCGACCCGCTCACAAGAAGGAGAGAGAACTCTATGAAGCCTACTTACGCGAAATCTGAAAAGGCATACGCAAGCACTTCCGTATTCGAAAGGAAGAAGATCCTTGCGTCCGCCAAACGGCTGAAGAAGAGCCGCAAACTGCCCACGAGCATCGCGCTCGAGGAAAGCACCATCACTGAGCTAAAGGCTCTTGCTGAGTGGCGAGGCGTGCCCTACCAGGTTCTTATGCGCATGTTCATTCTGGATGGCCTTCACAAGTCGCAGGCAGCAGTCGCACGCTAACCATTGGCTAGACCAGCCGGCGGCCTCGTTTGGTTGGACTGTTGAAGCGCCGCTGGTCAGCCCCTGCGTTATGCGCACATTAACATCGGAGGGCGCTAAAACGAATGGCTAATCCGAAGCTTATCTTTGGATTTATTGCATACGGTGTGGGATCGCTTTTCCTCCTTGTCTCCATCCTTGCTGCCGGATACAGATGGAAAACGGGGTTTTACAGCTCCGGCGTGAACATCGTCCCAACAGTGGCGGCGCTGCTCGGCAGTCTAAACGGGGTTCCCTGGAAGGCCTTTTTTGTGTTTGCAGTTCTCGACATTGTGAGTTTCTTTATCGGATCGGGCGCAAAGCATTTATCGATTGAGCAGAGGAATCCGAACGACGCATGAGTGCCTCGGTCCGGTGAGGAATAGCCGCCGCCATTCATCCAGACGCGACGAGACCGCTTCCGGCGTGAGACGTCGAATGGAGTACTATGGTCGCGGCTTCCAAGGTCATAGTGAAACGCAAAATCACCCGCGCCGCCGCCCATCGCCCGCCCTCGGATCTCCGCAAAGCGATCGCGTCCGACGCCGCCGCGAGGACCGTTTGGGCCGATATCACGCCGTTGGCGCGCAATGAGTGGATCTGCTGGGTCACATCCGCCAAGAAAGCCGAGACTCGGACGCACCGTATAGCCGTCGGCCTCGATAAGATGCGCAAAGGCATGCGCCGGCCGTGCTGCTGGCCGGGCTGCCCCCACAGGTGAAGGTCCCCGACTCTCATCCCGACGGAGGAGCGCCATGAGCAAGATCGCGAAGAACACCATCTGCCTCTGGTACGAACGCGACGCCGAGGAGGCGGCGAAGTTCTACGCCAAGACCTTCCCGGATTCATCGGTCGGCGCCGTGCATCGCGCGCCGGGAGATTTCCCCTCGGGCAAGCAGGGCGACGCGCTGACCGTCGAGTTCACCGTGCTGGGCATCCCCTGCCTCGGGCTCAACGGCGGGCCCGCGTTCCAGCCCAGCGAGGCGTTCTCGTTCCAGGTCGCGACCGAGGATCAGGCCGAGACCGACCGCTATTGGAACGCGATCGTCGGCAACGGCGGCCAAGAGAGCGAATGCGGCTGGTGCAAGGACAAGTGGGGCATCTCCTGGCAGATCACGCCGGTCGCGCTGACCAAGGCGTATACCAGCCCCGATCGCGCCGTCGCCAAGCGGGCCTTCGACGCGATGATGACGATGAAGAAGATCGACGTCGCCAAGATCGAGGCCGCGGTCCGCGGCTAGCGCCCGGCCGTTTTTAGGTAGACTGTCGGCCGCAACTCGGTCCTGGACCGAGTCCGGCTGACCCTTGAACTACCTGATCATCTGCGCCGTCGCTTTGGTCGCCTCGGGCCTGACCTTCTTCTCCGGGTTCGGCCTCGGGACCTTGCTCCTGCCCGCCTTCTCGCTGTTCTTCCCCGTCAGCGAGGCCGTGGCCTTGACCGCCGTCGTGCACGGGCTCAACAACCTCTTCAAGCTCTTCCTGGTCGGACGTCACGCGAACCGGAAGGTCCTCCTGACCTTCGGGCTTCCCGCCATCGCCGCGTCCTTCGCCGGCGCCGCCTTGCTCCTGTGGCTCTCGGCCATCCCCCCCGTCGCCAGCTACGAGGCCTTCGGCCGGCTCTGGCTCGTCATGCCCGTCAAGCTCGTCATCGGCTTCCTGCTGCTCGTGTTCGCCGCCATCGAGGTGGTCCCGAGCCTGTCGTCCCTGACATTCGGCCCGCGCTACATGGCCCTGGGCGGAGCGCTCAGCGGGTTCTTCGGGGGCCTCTCGGGCATGCAGGGAGCCCTGCGCTCGGCGTTCCTGGTGCGGGCCGGATTGGCGAAGGAGGAGTTCATCGCCACCGGGGTCGTCATCGCCTGCCTGATCGACGCCTCGCGCATCGGCGTCTACGCGCGCTCCGGAGCCTTCGCCGACGGCGGGCGCGACCACGGCCTGCTGGCCGCCGCCGTCCTGTCCGCCTTCGCCGGAGCGTACCTGGGCAACCGCTATCTCAAGAAGCTCACGATGCAGGGCATCCAGAGGCTCGTGGCCGCGATGCTCGCGGCGCTGGCGGTTGGTTTGATGGCCGGAATCCTGTAAATCCACGGAACAAATCGGGCCCCTCGATCGTATGTATAGTGATGAGGAATCCCCGAACCCCGCCGCCCTCCCGCCCCTTTCGATGGGCCCCGCCCATTGAATTGTATAGACATTCGTATTACACTATATCGAGATGACCGATCTGCGCTGGTCATCGTCGAAGAGCGAGGAGCTCAAGTCCGAGCGAGGCGTCTCCTTTGAAGAGATCATTCTCGCGAGGCTTGTCGGGGCGAAGGACCATCCGAGCCGCCCGAACCAGAGCATCCTTCTCTTCGAGCTCCAAGGGTACATATGGGTCGTGCCTTACGTTATCCGCGACGACGAAATATTCCTGAAGACGCTGTTTCCCAGCCGGAAATACACGAAGCTCTGGAAGCAGGGAGACCTCGAATGAAGAAGTCCGCATTGAGCCGTTCCGAGAAAACCATCGAGAACGCGCTGTTGCGCGGCGAGTACCGCCCCGCCAAGCCCGCCGACCTGTCCGCCATCGCGGAGGCCATCGCGCGGCGGAAGAAGAACGCCGTGCTCAATATCCGGGTCAACCGTGAGGACCTCGAAAGCATCAAGCGCAAGGCCAAGCACCTCGGCATCCCCTATCAGACCCTCATCTCCGAGCTGATCCATCACCACGCGATCTGACGCCGGCCTTGCCCCCGGGCGCGTACAACGCTAGAATCGCGTCATGAAACGCTTCCTCCCCCTATATCTCCTCCTCGCCGCCGCCTGCAACCAGACCGCCGCCTCCGGCCCCGCCGCGGGCAAGGCCATGTTCAACCAGGCCGGCTGCGCGTCCTGCCATAAGGTCGGAGAGCTGGGCAGCGCCGTCGGCCCGGACCTGACCATGGTGGGCCTGCGCCACAGCCCCGAGTGGCTCGAGCTGTACATCAAGGATCCCCAGGCCTGGAAGAAGGATACCTTGATGCCCAACCGGCGCATGTCCGACGAGGCGCGCAAGGCCATCGTCGAGTACATGGCCATGCTCAAGGGCCAGGACTGGGGCAAGGGCGAGCGGCCCTGGGATAAGCCTTCACTATTAAAGGATCCGGTCGCGCGCGGCCGCGTGCTCTACAACCGCGCCGGGTGCGTGGGCTGCCACGGCGCCGACGCCGCGGGCGGCTATCCTAATAATAACGTGAAGGGCGGCCTGATCCCCCCGCTGAACAAGGCCGTCGAGGGCTTCACCAAGGCGGAGCTGATCAAGAAGATCAAGTCGGGCGTGCCGGAGACCCAGAAGGAAGACCCGAAGGGGCCGGCGCCGATGATCCGCATGCCCGCGTGGGGCGAGGTCCTCGACGAGAGCGAGCTCGACGCCGTGGCGAGCTACCTGCTGAGCCTGAAGTCGGGCGAAAAAGCCGACTTTTAGTCACGCGGCGGCTATGCCCAGGGACGGGGTCCGGTCGCTAGAATGCGGCCATGCCGTGCGCCCTCGCCGCGGTCCTGCTGACCTTCGCCGCGAACGCCGCGGCGGCGCCGGTCGTCGACGTGTTCCCCCGCGCGGACCAGGTGTTCCAGGAGCTGAAGGCGGACCCCCGCGCGATCCGGCTCGGCGCGTCGTATTATCGTCTGGAAGGCCTGGACCGCTCCGACATCGCCCTCGGGCATAGCTGGGGCATGACGCGATGGCGTTCGAGCTCGGATGAATGGACCTGGCAGTGGAACATCGAGGCGATGGCCTACTCGAGGTTCACGCTCAGCGGGGAGCTGAACTCCTTCGAGACCGTGGACTTCTTCGGGAACCTGCCGCTCGCGGCGAGGCGCGGGAAGCTCTCGGCGCGCGCGATGCTCTTCCATGAGAGCTCCCACCTCGGCGACGATTACATACGACGGACGAACGATCAGGGCTTCCGCTATTCCATCGACGGCCTGAGGCTGACCTTAGCCCATGATCTGACGGGCTGGGCGCGCGTCTACGGCGGCGGGACGTACCTGCTTCATTCGGTGCCGGACCCAGCGCGAAAGGCGGCGCAGGCGGGCGTGGAGCTGACGTCGGGGAAGCTGGGGTGGTCCAAGATGTATCCGCTGCGGCTTTTCGCGGCCCAGGACCTGCAGTATCGGGAAGCCACCGGCTACCGGACGAACTCCCGCACCGTGGTCGGAGCGATCATCGGCTTCGACAGCGTGCCGCGCTCGATGAGGATCTACGGCGGGCGGTATGACGGATACTCCGCCTTCGGCCAGCTTTACCGGAGGAAGGAGAGCTTCACCGATATCGGCATCAGCCTTCATTTTTAGAAGTAGGCGTGGAGGCCGAGCCCGGCCTCCTCGACGATGTCGGCGAAGAACTGGCCGTTCGGGTCGCGCCCGCGGTAGTATTGAAGGAGGAGCTGGAGACGGCGCGTGCGCAGCTGGAGGTTCTCCATCTGCACGCCGGCGCGCAGCGAGACGCCGGTGGTCTGCCAGCCGTGCTGCTGCCATTTCTGAAGATCCGCCGCCGCGATCGGACGCAGTAGGCCGCGGAGGAACTTAGGTCCGGCCGCCTCGCCGCCGAGCTGGAAGAAGAGCGGCTTGATCTCCGGGGGGTGCTTGCGGATCATGGAGCCGGCGCCGCCGTAGGCGCGCAGGCCGCGGTCGAAGTCGTAGGAGAGCTTCGCGTCGACGGCCTCGTAGCTGAGGTTGACTCGCGCGATGTCCCGGTTGGCGATGACGAACTCGTCGCCGAGGTGGGTGCTGACGTGGAAGAGGCGGTACATCCCCGTCCAGCGGCCGCGGCGCCAGGTGTAGGGGAAGCCGACGATGAAGTCGGTGTTGATGAGCTCCTGGGACTCGGTCTGCACGTCCCAGATGGTGAACACCGCGGCCTGCAGGCCGAACTGCCAGCGGTCGCTGCCGCGGCTGCCGGCGAACGGGAAGGACTCCCCGAAGGTCGCCGCCCACAGCACGCGCGAGCCGGGACGGCGGAAATATTTCTGCATGGCCCCGGAGAACGCGGGCCAGCGCGGGTCGGCGGAGAGCGGCTCGAAGATGAGAGTGCGCGGGAAGGCCTCGGCCGCCTGGGCGGGAGCGCCGGCGCAAAGAAGGAGCAGAGGCAAAAGAATGCGGAGCATCGGCGCTAGGATAGCAACGCCCATATTGCCGCCGGACGTTATTTTCGTCACTTTTGGTTGAAATTGACGCGAATTGGACTTTTTGTTGCATGTCTTTGCGCCCTTCGCGTCCTCTTTGATAGAATCATGCCGCGCAGATTTTTCTCTGAGAGGATCGAATGGGACAATACGGATGGTCGCTGCCGGTCGCCGCTTCCAGCTACGCCGGCAAGATCGACTTCGGCATCTGGCTGATCCACGCGGCGATGCTCGGCATCTTCGTGCTGTGGGGCGCCTTCTTCATCTATCTGCTCGTGAAGTTCCGCGCGCGCCCCGGCCACCGCGCCGAGCGCGAGGACCATGACGAGACGCCGGCGCATATCTCGGTGCCCGACTCGCTCTCCAAGTTCCCCTTCGCCCAGCTGCTGTACAAGAACAAGGGCGAGCTGAAGTCGCTGATCCCCGACATGGTCATCATGAGCTTCGAGGTCGCGCTGATCGTGTTCTACGCCATCCCCGTGTGGAGCAGCATCAAGATGGGCGTGCCCGACGTGAAGGACCCGGTGGTCATGGAGATCGTCTCCGAGCAGTTCGGCTGGAACATCCACTACGCCGGGCCCGACGGCAAGCTCGGCAAGCGCAAGATGCCGCTCGTGCACTTCAGCAACCCGATCGGCCTCGACCGCGAGGACCCGGCGTCGGCCGACGACGTGGTCATGGGCAACGAGCTGCGGCTGCCGGTGGACCGGACCGCGGTCATCGACCTGCTGTCCAAGGACGTCATCCACAGCTTCTTCATCCCCGAGTTCCGAATCAAGCAGGACGCGGTGCCGGGGCTCAGCATCCCGGTCTGGGTCACGCCGACCAAGGTCGGCAAATACGAGATCACCTGCGCCCAGCTGTGCGGCTTCGCCCACAGCCTGATGCGCGGCGACGTGTACGTGCAGACCCAGGAGGAGTTCGACGCCTGGTACCAGAGCCGTCTTTCGGCCAACCCCGCCGCGCCGGCGGCGTCCAACCCCGCGGAGGAGTTCTAGATGAGCCACGATCCCCATGGCAGCGCCGAGCACCACCCCCTGACGTTCTGGGAGCGCTACGTCTTCTCCGTCGACCACAAGGTCATCGGCCTGCAGTACCTGATCACCTCGTTCATCTTCCTGCTCGTGGGCTTCGCCCTGATGGGGCTGATGCGCTGGCAGCTCGCGTGGCCGGGCACGCCGATCCCGTTTTTCGGCGGCCTGTTCCCCGCCGACCTGGCGCCGAATGGGGTCATGAGCGGTGAATTTTATAACTCGCTCGGCGCGATGCACGGCACCATCATGGTGTTCCTCGGGGTCGTGCCGCTCGCGGTCGGCGCCTACGGCAACTACGTCCTTCCGCTCCAGATCGGAGCGCCGGACATGGCGTTCCCGCGCATGAACATGATGTCTTACTGGACCTACCTGCCCGGCGGCATCCTGATGCTGGCGTCGTTCCTGATGCCCGGCGGCGCGGCCCAGTCCGGCTGGACCTCCTACCCGCCCCTGTCCATCATCAACCCCGGCCAGACGGTGTGGCTGCTGTCGATGGTCATCCTGATCACCTCCTCGCTGCTCGGCGCGATCAACTTCCTGGTCACGACGATCAACATGCGCGCGCCCGGGATGAGCCTTTGGCGCATGCCGGTGTTCGTGTGGGCGCAGTTCGTCACGTCGGTCCTGCTCCTGCTCGCGTTCCCCCCGCTCGAGGCGGCCTCGATCCTGCAGCTGATGGACCGGGTGTTCCACACGAGCTTCTACATGCCCAAGGACCTCGTCATCCTCGGCCAGGCGTACGCGGGCTCCGGCGGCGGGCAGCCCCTGCTGTGGCAGCACCTGTTCTGGTTCCTGGCGCACCCCGAGGTCTACGTCCTCGTGCTGCCGCCCATGGGCATCGTCGCCGAGATCATCGCCAACAACACGCGCAAGCCGCTGCACGGCTACAAGACCCTGGTGCTCTCGATGGTCGCCATCGGCGTGATGAGCTTCATGGTCTGGGCCCACCACATGTTCATCTCCGGCATGAGCGCCTCGCTGAGCAACTTCTTCCTGGTGACCACGATGATCATCTCCGTGCCGTCGGTCGCGATCCTGACCTGCCTCATCTTCTCGCTGAAGGGCGGCGCGATCCGCTACAACGTCCCGATGGCGTTCGCGCTCGCGTTCCTGCCGCTGTTCGGCATCGGCGGCCTGACGGGGCTGCCGCTGGGCCTGACCGTGACGGACATCTACCTGCACGACACCTATTACGTGATCGGCCACTTCCACTTCGTCGTCGTCACGGGCTCGATCATCGCGCTGATGGGCGGGACCTACTACTGGTTCCCGAAGTGGTACGGGCGCAAGATGAACGACAAGCTCGGGTGGATCCACTTCTGGGGCTCGGTGATCACGATGTGCGGCATCTTCGGACCGATGCTGTTCATGGGAATGGGCGGCGCGTCGCGCCGGCTGTACGACCCGACGGCGCAGCTGCACAACCTCCCGGTGCAGGGCTGGAACGTGGTGGCGACCTATTCGGCCTACCTCCTGGCGGCCTTCCAGCTTCCGTTCATCTACAACTTCTTCAACAGCATGTGGCGCGGCGAGAAGACGCCGGAGAACCCGTGGCAGGCCACGACCCTCGAGTGGGCGTGCCCGTCGCCGCCCCCGCACGGCAACTTCGAGAAGACGCCGACGGTATACCGCGGCCCGTACGAGTATTCCGTCCCCGGACGCAAGGACGACTTCTGGATGCAGTCGGACAAGAACTAACATGAGCCAAGCCCAAAACCCCGCCGCGATCATGAACAATCAGGACACGCACAGCGGCGTCACGAACGCGAAGCTCGGAGTGTGGCTGTTCCTCGCCTCCGAGATCATGCTGTTCGCGACGCTGTTCACGAGCTACATCGTCCTGCGCATGGCCTCGACCTCCTGGCCGTGGGGCTGGGACGTGCTCAACGTGCCTCTGGCCACGCTGAACACCGTCATCCTCATCTCCTCGTCGGTGACCATCGTGATGGCCTACGCGAAGGCCTACGACAAGGACAAGGGCGGCTTCCAGAAATGGATGGCGGCGACCATCCTGCTGTCGCTGGGGTTCCTCGTCGTCAAGGGCTTCGAGTACGGCCACGAGTTCGGGCTCGGCATCGGGCCGCACACGAGCGTCTTTTACGCGATATACTTCACGATGACGGGCCTGCACGGCATCCACATCCTCGGGGGCATCGCGGTCAACGCCGGGCTGCTGTACATGAGCACGGTGGACGGCCATTGGAGGAACCCGCTGTTCCTCGGACGCGTCGAAGGAGCCGGCCTGTACTGGCACTTCGTCGACATCGTCTGGATATTCCTGTTCCCGGCGCTGTACCTGCTCTAGGAGGAGACATGTCCGCTGATACCGACGCCGCCAAGCACGACGAGCACCGCCCGAACGTGGCGCTGTACGTCAAGGTCTTCGCCGCGCTGATGGTGCTCACCTTGGTCACCGTCGCGATCTCGAAGATCCATCTCCCCCCCGCCCAGGCGGTCGCCCTAGGGCTGTTCGTGGCCCTGATCAAGGCGGGCCTCGTCGGCGCGCTGTTCATGCACCTGTGGGGCGAGAACAAGCTCATCCATAAGGCGCTGTGGATCACCGTCGGCTTCGCGGTGGTCCTGATCCTGCCCATCATCGACTTCGTCCTGATCTCCGGACGCAGCACGAGCCCGATGGCGGTCGCCGACCAGCATCCCGCCGGCCACGACACCGACAAGGACAAGGCCGGCGAAGCGGCCGAGCCGATGAAGGCGGGGCACTGATATGTCGCTCAAGATCTTCCACCGGTTCTTCGTCGTGCTGTGCCTGTTCCTGTTCGCCTTCACCGGCTACTGGGCCGCGGGCGGCAACGCGACGGCGCTCGTGACGCCCTGGCTCGTGTGGGCCAGCGCCGCCGGCGCGGCCGCCGTCACGGGCTACTTCGTCTGGCACGTCCGCAGGGTCCGCCTGCCCGCATGAGAGCTCTCGGGGCCGCCTCCTTGCTCGCCGCGCTGCCCGGCTCGGCCGCGGCCTGCGCGGTGTGCTTCGGCGGCTCCGCCGCGAACAAGGGCCTCCTCGACGGCATCTGGTGGGGCATCGTCGTGCTCCTGACGGTCACGATGTTCATGGTCGGCGGCATCGGCTGGCTCCTGTACAAGGTCGAGAAGGACCGCCCCGCGGACGAGCACGGAGGATGAACACCTTGGCCGCGCGACCGGCTCGCCTGACCGCACGCCCCGCCTCGGGAGACGCGCCGTTCACCTCATGGTCCAAGGCCACGGCCGCCTCCGCTTTCTTCCTGTTGTTCGCGGGCGGGATGGTGACCTCGACGGGCTCCGGCCTCGCGGTCCCCGACTGGCCCCTCTCCTTCGGCGGCATGAACCCGCCCATGGTCGGCGGCATCTTCTACGAGCACGGCCACCGGCTGATCGCCGGCGCCGTTGCCGTCATGACGTTGATATCGCTGGGGCTCTCTCGCCGTCCCGGTGTGCCCTCGGGCGCCCGGACCGCGACGTTCATCGCCTCGGGCGGGATACTCCTCCAAGCCCTCCTCGGGGGCTTGACGGTCCTGCTCAAGCTCCCGCCGGCCGTTTCTATCTCCCACGCCTGCCTCGGCCAGGCCGTCTTCCTCGTACTGCTGTCCGCCGTCGTCCTCTCGGTTCCCGGGACGACGTTCGGGCCCGGCTATTCCCGCGTCTTCAAGTTCGCCGTTCTGGGCCTCGGCGCCGCCTATCTCCAGCTGGCGCTCGGCGCGCTCGTCAAGCACACCGGCCAGGGCCTGGGCTGGCATATCCTGTGGGCAAGCACCGTTGCCGTTCTGGCCGTACTGGCCTGCTTCACCGCTTTCCGTTCCCGCGCCGCGGTCCTCAAAGGTCCTGCGCTTCTCCTCGCCGTCGCCGTGCCTCTGCAGGTAGCCCTGGGGCTTTTCGCCATGCTCGTGCGCGTGGACTCGACCGTCGTCCTCGGCTTCCGGGAGGCCGCCCTGTGGCGCACCGCCCATCTCTCCGGCGGCGCGCTGACCATGGCCGCCTTCCTGCTCCTGGCCCTGCGTTCGCGCCGGACCGCGGAGGCGCCGTGAAGGATTACCTCCAGCTGGCCAAGCCCCGCATCGCCTTGATGGTGGCCTTGACCGTCTGGCTCGGCTGGGCGCTGGCCGGAGGCGAGGCGACGCTGTCCCTCCTCCTCGTCGCCGTCGGTTCGTCGTTGGCGGCCGCCGCCTGCGGGGCGCTCAACCAGCGCCTGGAGATCGTCGAGGACGGGCTGATGAACCGCACCCGCAACCGCCCCCTGCCGACGGGGAGGGTCTCCCCTCGCGCCGCCCTCGTCTTCGGCCTCGTCCTCGCCGCGGCCGGCCCGGCGTTGGTCTGGGCCGCGGGCGGAGCCCTGGCGGGCGCGCTCACGATCGCCACCATCGTCCTCTACGTCCTCGTCTACACCCCGCTCAAGAAGGTCACGCCGCAGACCACCTGGATCGGCGCCGCCGCGGGCGCCACCTCTCCTCTCATCGGCTGGGTGGCCGCGGGCGGCCCGCTCGACGCGCGCGCCTTCACCTTGTTCGCGATCCAATTCCTGTGGCAGATCCCGCATTTCCTCGCGCTGTTCTGGATCTACCGCGAGGACTACGCGCGCGCCGGCTTCAAGGTGATGCCCGTCGTGCACCCGAGCGGCGGCACCACCGCCATCCAGATCGCCGTCCACTCCTTCACCTTGCTGCCGGCCACCATCGCGCCCTCTCTCGTCGGCCTGGCGGGACCGGGCTACGCGATCGGCGCCTTCGCCGTCTCCGGCTCCTTCCTCCTGCTCGGCCTGCGCGCGAGCTGGACGATGACCGTCGCCGACAACCGCCGGCTGTTCCTGGCCTCTCTCGCTTTTCTTCCTCTCATCTTCGGCATGATGCTCTTCGGAGGCGTCTGACATGAACCGCTGGCTTATACCCGCCCTGCTCCTCTGCCTCGCCGCCTGCTCCCCGCAGGCCGACCTCGCCGACCCCGTCGCCCGCGGCGAGCGGGACTTCAACGGCCTCGGCTGCGTGAAATGCCACGTCGTCGGCGACGTCGGCAACGACTGGGGCCCCGACCTCACCAACCTCGGCTTCCGCAAGTCCGCGGACTGGATCGATCATTGGCTCAAGGACCCTCACGCCTGGAACCCGAAGACGGTCATGCCAAACTTCAACCTGAAGGACAAGACCCGCGCCGACCTCGTCGCCTATCTGTCCGCGCAGAAGGGACAGGCCTGGAAGGTCAAGCCGTGGGAGACCGAGGCCGCGAAGGCCCTGCCCGCGCCCGAGCGCGGCCGCATCCTCTTCAACTCCGTCGGCTGCGTGTCCTGCCACGCGAAGGACGGCTACGGCGGCTACCCGAACAACAACGTGGCCGGCGGCCTGATCAGCTCGCTGAGCAAGGTCACCGAGGGCTACAGCAAGACCGAGCTGCACGACAAGATCAAGCACGGCGCGGTGCCCATCCCGAGCGACTCGAAGGCGCCGGCGCCCATGCTCCAGATGCCGAAGTGGGGCGACCAGCTCAGCGCCAAGGAGATCGACCTCGTCGTCGAGTATCTGTACTCCTTGGCCCCGAAGAGCACGGGCCCGGCCTCCAAGGACGACTTCTAGCCAAGCCCAGGAAGGACCCCGCCCCTCATATGAGGGGCGGGGTTTTTTATTTGGCGAGGCGCTTGCGCAGGGCGTCGACGTAGGCGTTGGGCCCCAGGGCCCGCAGCGCGGGCGTGTCCTGGCGCGCGAACACCTTGCGCGCGCGCGCGGCGCGGCCGGCGGCGAGCTCGGCCTCGATGACGGCCCACTGATCGCTCGGCCAGTCCTCGAGGCCTCCCGGCGAGCGCAGGACCTTCCCGTCGCGCACGAAACGCGTCCAGATGAAGTCGAGGGTGCGGCGCGCGTGGGCCTTCTGCGCGGGCGTGGCCGCCGGCGAGAGCAGGACGGCGCGGGCCATGTCGGCGTTGGGCCCCGAGAACAGGCGCCGGTCGACCTCGGGCAGGCCCGACGCGCGGCGTCCGGCGTCGTCCTTGGCGAAGTAGGAGGCCCCCTCCTCGACGCGCCCATCGGCCAGGGCGACCTCGCCCATGACCGAGGAGGCGTAGCCGCCGCCGGGCAAAGACATGAAGGCCTCCACGAAGCGCAGGACGGACGCGGCGCGCGCGGCGTCCGTGGACAGGACGACGGCCGCCTGATCGGCGAGCGTCTTGGCGTGCTCCGCCGGGGAACGGTGGACTCCGCCCCACACCGCGTCGTCGGGGCCCGGCGCGGGCTCGGGCCGCCGCCGGACGGCCTCGAGCCGCCGCCGGGCGTCGGCCGCGAACCCGTCGGCCTTGGCGGGGTCCTCCTTCACCGTGCGCGCGATCAGGCTCGCCCACGGCAGCAGCAGCTTGGACGTCAGACGCGCCGCGCCCGCCAGCTCCCGCCCGTCGGGATGGACCAAGGCCGTCGTCGGCCAGGCCCCCACGCCGTACATGAAGGCCAGGTCGGGCCGCTCGTCGACGTCGGCCCGCGTCGCCACCAGGTTCTCGGCGATCCACTTCGCCGTCTTCGGGTCCGCGTAGGCCGTCTCCTCCATGACCCGCGCCTCCCGCGACCACACGGGAGCCAGGTGAAGCAGCACGAGCCTGTCCTGAGCCTTCGCCCGCGCCAGCGCGCCGGGGTAGAACTCGGAGAATTCCACGAGCATCCGCGACGGCGTCCTGTACGCGGGCGCATTACCGCGCCCCCACCCCCCCGTCATCCATGAAGGGAAAACGCCGGGGCTGATCGCGATGAGACCGGCGGCCAACGCGCAGACGGACATGATCGCGCCGAGGATCATCATGACAAGCGCATGAGTGCGTTTGGATTTGAGTTTTTGTTCTTCCGTTCGGTTGTCGGCCATGAATCAGTCCATCCTCCGGCGCAATTCCTGGGGGTCTTCGATAGGAAGCCCGCACGCGTGTTCCACGCATAGGTAGGCTCGTGCTTTGGTCCCTTCAGCGAACTCCTTGACGATCGGTACGATCGTCGATAACGCCGCCTTATCGGCTCGTCGATAGGCGGCGAAAACGAGTCCCGGTCCAAGCTTCTCCCGGGCGACGCCGACAAGTTCCTTTCCCCCGGGCAGATCCATGTCGGAGATGATCAAAGTCGTCTTCTTCCCGACCGCTCTGTCCCAAGCGGCCAAAAGAAAGGGCATCGCGAGCGGCCGCGAAGTTAAGGAAGCCCCGAACCGTTCCAATGTCTCGTCCGCGAAGCGCCGAAACTCCTCGCGGCCCGTCAGATCATAAAGCCGCAAGCAAACGTCGGCCATCACCGAGCTCGGCGCCGGTTCCACTCCGTCGTGATCCTCTATCGCCCGCGTGAAAAGTTCGCCGCCGTCATTCTGTCCCGTCTGAAAGAGCCCCCCGCCGTCCGCCGCGAAGCGGCGAATGGTTTCCATCGCGAGGTCGTTCGCCCAAACGAGATGGCCGGGCTTGAACGAGGCCTCGTACAGCCCCAGCATCCCGTACGCCATGTTCGCATAATCATCCGCCATGCCGTTGACCGCTTTCTCCCCGTCGCGCCATCGTCGCCATAAGGCTTTCCCGTCGGGCGACGATAATTCGCGGCGGACGAAGTCCGCGGCGCCCTCGGCGAGCGCCAGATACGTTCCGTTGCCGGTCGCGCCGAAGGCGCGAGCCAGCCCCGCGATCGCGAGCCCGTTCCACGAAGTCAATATCTTGTCGTCCAGCGAAGGCCGCGGCCGCTTCGCCCGTTCCTCGAACAGCTTGGCCCGCATGACGCCCGCCGTCTTTTCGTCGAGCGCCCCCGGATCCTTCTCGTACAGCACGCACTTCCCCTCGAACTCCCCATGCGGGTCCGCGATCGCGTTCGAGCCCTCGACCACGCCGTACCTCGCGCAGACCCCCCCCGCGCCGTTCCCCAAGATCGCCTCGATCTCGGCCTTCCGCCAAAGATAGAACGCCCCCTCCTTCTTATGCCCATGCGGCTCGTCGTACGGCAGGCTGTCCGCGTCTTCCGCGGACCAGAACCCCCCGCCCGGGGCCCTCAGGTCCCTCTCGAGATACCCGATCGTGCGCTCCAAGGCTCGTAAAAGCTCCCCGTCCTTCGACACGTTCACCGCGTCGGCCAGATTCTCGACCAGCTGCGCGTTGTCGTACAGCATCTTCTCGAAATGCGGCACCCGCCACGCGTGGTCCGTCGAGTACCTCGCGTACCCGCCCCCGAGCTGATCGAACAGGCCTCCCCGCGTCATCGCCCGCAAGGTCTCCACCGCCATGGTCCGCAGGTCGACGTCCCCGGTCCGCGCGTGACGGCGCAGCAGGAAGCGGACGTTCGCCGGCATCGGGAACTTGGGCGCCTCGCCGAAGCCGCCGTGCTCCGCGTCGAAGGAAGCGCGCAGGGCGGATTCCGCCGCCTCGAGCGCTCCTTCCTCCGGGCGCCCGCGCGCCGCGTCCGACGCGGAGGCGTACGCCGTCACCGCGCGCGCGAGCCCCGCGGCGTCGTTCTCGATGTCGGCGCGCCGCTCCTTCCAGAGCGACGCCAGCCTCTCGAGCAGGCTCGTCCACGACGGGCGCCCGTACCGCGAATCCGGCGGGAAGTAGGTGCCCCCATAGAACGGCTTGAGGTCCGGCGTGAGGAACACGTTCAGCGGCCAGCCGCCCTGACCCGACATCGCCTGCACAGCGGTCATGTACACCTTGTCGACGTCGGGGCGCTCCTCGCGGTCGAGCTTCACGCAGACGAAATGCCGGTTCATCACCTCGGCGACGGCGGGGACGGAGAAGCTCTCGTGCTCCATGACGTGGCACCAATGGCAGGTCGAGTAGCCGACCGACAGCAGGATGGGCTTGTCCTCGGCCTTCGCCCGGGCGAAGGCCTCCGGCCCCCACGGGTACCAGTCGACGGGGTTGTCCTTGTGCTGGAGCAGGTAAGGGCTCTTCTCGGCGGCGAGGCGGTTGGCCATCAGCGCCCGCCCAGGACCGCGCCGGCCCGGAACAGGGCCAGGCCCGCCGCGACGCTGAACAGGACGTAGCCCCCGGCGCGCAGGGGCGCGACGCGCAGGAGGACGTCGAGCTCCAGGATCAAAGCGGAGAAGGTGGTGTAGGCGCCGCAGAAGCCAGTCATGAGCAGCAGGCGGCCGTTGGGCCCGCCGAAGCCCCGCTTGGCGGCGGCGGCGTCGATGAACCCGATGAGAAGGCAGCCGCTGAGGTTGACGGCCAAGGTCCCCCACGGCAGCCAGCCCCCGAAAAGGCCGAACAGCCCCGCCGACAGCGCCCACCGCGCCAGCACGCCCGCGGTCCCGCCGGCCAGAAGGGCGCCTATGCTCTCGATCATGGAGCCATTCTATCATCCCCCGACGGGCCAATGATATAATCGCCCATGGCCGTCGACAAAAGGTTCGTCCTCACCGGCGCGAAGAGGGTCCTGGACTCGCGCCCCATGTACGCGCAGGTCGTCGTCACCGACGACTGCAACCTGACCTGCTCCTACTGCGACGAGTACACCCCGGGCGCGCCGATCATCCCGCTCGAGACGATGAAGGCAAGAATCGATAAGTTGGATGAGCTCGGCGTCCTCGTCTACGATTTCCTGGGCGGCGAGACGATGATGCATCCGGACATCGCTGAGCTGGTGCGCCACGTCAAATCCAAGCGCGGCGGCTCGAACCTCGCGACCATCATCACCAACGGGTTCTTGCTCACGAAGAAGAACATCCTCGACCTGAACGAAGCCGGTCTCGATTTCATGCAGGTCTCGGTCGACACTCTCCATCCCACCGACTGGTCGGACAAATCGCTGAAATCCGTCCTGCCGAAATTGAAGCTGCTCGCCGAAACCGCAAAATTCCAAGTGGAAATCCAGTCGGTGCTCAACGAAGAGAACCTCAACAACTACGACGAATTCCGGGCCACTTTGAAAGACCTGCCTTTCGCATTCGGATTTTCAATTATGCATGGCAAAGGCGGCCAGATCGCCATCAAAGGCGAGAAATATCTGGCGCTGCTCGACAAGTACGGCGTCTTCGAGGGCGTGAACTTCTACGGCGAGCACCTCAAGGAGATGCTCGCGGGCGATTTCTCCCGCCCGTGGAAGTGCCTCGGCGGCTTCAAGTTCCTCTACGTGACCGCCGCGGGCTCCATCCAGTGGTGCGCCCAGCAGCGCGGCGTCTCCTTCGACCTGATGAGCGCGACCCCGGAGCGCCTGAGGACGAACAATGTCCACAAGCCCTGCGAGGCCGGCTGCTCCCTGGGCTGCGTGCGCATGGTCTCCCACACCTTGGGCGAGCCGCTGAAGACCTTCGGCGCCAGCGTCAAGCTCGCGATCGGCATGAGCCGGCCCAAGTCTCGTCATTGAATCCGCGGCTCGGTCCTGGACCGAGTTCTTGATGGATGGCGCCGCGTCGCGCTCGAGCCCGGGAGACAGGTTTATCTTAAGATAAACGTGCCGGAGCTGACCAACACCGGGAACGGGAAGTGAAATACCCCTGGCGAAAATCAGGTCGACCTGTTAGACTGTTCTCCCATGATATTGGCGCTCGCCGCCGTCCTGCTGTCCGCGCCGGCCGCCGCGAACCCGGCGTTCGCGCCGTATCCGCGCTACGGGACCCCCGAGGCGCGCACGGAGGACTTCCCGCCGAACGCCAAGCTCCTGGGCGAGGCCGAGGATCCGCTCGCGGCGTTGACCGCCGAGGACGACGACCTGCGCGATGCGCTGAACTCCCCGCCCTCCCCGGCGTGGCTGATGGGCGGCCTGCGCGCGGGGAACCCGGCCGACCGCCTCGCGGCGGTCAATTCCGCGGCGGTGCCCCGCCACGTCTCCGCGGTCCCGCCGCTCTCGGCCGTCATGCTCCGTCTCGATGAGCTCCCCGAGATCCGCGCCGCCGCGGCCACGGCCTTGGGACGCATCGGCGACGCGGTCGCCGCCCCCGCCCTCGGGGAGGCCCTCAGCGATCCCTCGACCGACGTCCGCTACGCCGCCGCTCTGGCCTTGGGCCGCATCCCCGCCGACGGGGCCTCCACCCGCCTGACGCGCGCCTTGCGCACCGACAGCTCCTGGTGGGTCCGCTACGCGGCCGTCCTGGCGCTGGGCCGGACCAAGAAAGGCTTCGTCGTGGGCGCGCTCGAGGACACCTTGCGCCTCGAGCCGAAGTGGCAGATCCGCATGCTCGCCGTGCGCTCCCTGCAGGACGTGGGCACCCCCCGCGCCGCCGAGGCCGTCGTCCTCGCCCTACGCGACCGCGACAGCGGCGTGCGCACCGCCGCCGCGCTCGCCCTGGCCGACATCGGCGCGGAAGCCGACCTCCCCTTCCTGAGCGAGGCCCTCAAGGCCGAGACCGACCTCTCCGCCCGCTCGGCCCAGTCCGCCGCCTTCCGCCGCATCCTCGCCAAGCCCTAGTCGAGGACGCGGTCGAGCCAGCCTAGGAGCGGGGGCCGGTATTGGGAAGCCCGGGAGTAGAGGGCCTCGGTGTGGCCGGCGCTGTCGAGCTTCCAGAACTCCTTGGGGCCGGGGGCCAGGTCGAAGAGCCTGCGGCCCTGGGCGTAGGGGACGATGGGATCGTTCACGGCGTGGAGCATCAGCAGCGGCACCGGCTTGCGGCAGGCGATGAGGCGCTTGGGAGCCCAGCGGTCGGAGATCAGCAGGGCCGACAGCGGGTACTGGAAGAGCCAGGTCGGCCAGACGCTCCCCAGCTTGATCCGGGCGGTCTCCCGGTAGGACGCGAAGGTCGAGTCCAGGATCACGCCGCGCACACCTTCCCCCCCGTCGCGGTCGAGAGCGGCGAGCGCGAGCGCGCCCCCGAGGCTTTGGCCCAGGACGATGAGGCGGTCGCTGGAGCCGCCGGCGCGGGCGCGGGCGAGGCGCAGGGCGGCGACGGAGTCCGACACCGAGCCGGTCAGGGACTTCTTGCCCCCCGAGCCGCCGTAGCCCCGGTAGTCGAAGGTGAACACGTCGTAGCCCTCGCCCGCGAGCCAATACACGAACAGGTAGTGGCTCGTCATGTTCTCGCCGTTGCCGTGGAAGTGGACGATCACGCCCTTCGAGGGCGTCTTGCGGGCGTTGAACCAGATGCCCAGCAGCTCGGTGCCGTCCTCGGACTTGAACCTCGCCTCCTGCCAGTTCCCCTCCTCGCGCGTCGGGAGGTAGCGGTGGACCTGATCGGGCTGAAGGAAGATGTTCGTGCACCCGGACAAGGCCAGCGCGCAGAGGAGGATCAGCCGTTTCATCAGAAGAAGTAGAAGAACATCCCGCCCGCCTCCTCGTCGGGCACGCGGCGGTCGAGGGTGACGCGGAACTCCGTGTTGCGCGTCAGCCGCACGGAGCTCGTCAGGCGCAGCCTTTGGCGCGGGGCGGAGCGCTGCGCGTACTCGATATACGTCGCCTCCCCGAGGACGCGCCAGCGCGCCGTCAGGTCCACGATCACGCCCGCGGTGCCGCCCGCCCCGGCGCGCCAATCCTGGGGCAGGATCGGGCCGAAGCCGAGGTCCGCCTCGGCCAGGACGTAGTACAGCTCGCGCCGCAGCAGGCGGCTCTGCGCCGAGACGCCCATGCCGCCGTTGAGGGCGTAGTACATGCAGGCGGCGCCCGAGCAGCCGAGCTCCTTGGCCTGGTCCACCCCGGTGGAGAGCTTCCAGGAGGGCTTGCGCACCCACGGGTCGAGCGGCGAGAGCGAGACGATGCTCGCGATGTCGAGCCGCTCGACGTACAGCTGGCGGTCGGCGTGGTCTATGCGCAGCCGGCCGGCGCCCATCTCGAGCTGGCTGTCGGGGATATAGCCCTCGTCGACGGAGGAGAGGTCGTGCAGCGAGGGCCTCCAGGCCACCTCGGTGAACGACCCGCTGCGCGCGACGCCCGCGCCGACGCCCGCGCGCGCGGTGTCGTGGCCCGCCTCGAGCGGGGTGGGCCGCTCGACGGGGGCCGGGGCGGGCGGCAGCCCCAGGCGTCCGCGGGCCCGCAGCAAGGTATGGATGGCCGTGAACGTCTCGGTGCTCTGCTGCAGGTAGTAGCCTTTGCGGTAGCGCAGGTAATCGTTGGCCGACTCAAGGATCAGGGCTTGGCGCTCCTTCGGGTAGAAGGCGACGCGCTTGAGATCCTCGTCCGTGACCTCGCGGCCCAGCCGGGTGGCGAGGGCCAGCTCATCGCCGGTCTGCCGGGCGCGCCGCGCCTTGATCTCGGTGACGAACGAAGGACGGAAGAGAGGCGCCTCGACGAAGCCGGGACGAGCCTGCAGCACCCGGACGGTGTCGCCCGGGATGACGCCCCAGAAGAAGCCGGAGCTGACGTCGAGGGTCTCGTCGGCCGCCTCGAGCAAGGTCAGGAGCTGATAGGAGCAGTTCTTAGTGAAGAAGTAGTAGTTGAAATGGGTGCTGCCCATCTCCCAGCCGTGGCGTATCAGGTCGTCGATCTGGGAGGGCGTCAGGTTCAGGCGATAGTCCCAAAGATCGCGCATCTCGAGGCTGCCGTACTCCTGCGTCTTCATGTAAAAAGGAAGGAGCGAGTACTCGCCCTTGAAGGAGCCGTTGAGCCCCTTGAGCGTGTACATCAGGGCGTTGCTCGTGTCCGGGGTCGCCGCGAAGTTGATCGTGTAGTCGAGCAAGGCGTCCCCGCCCCCGCGGCGGTGCAGGCGCAGGAAGGTGTGGCCGTACATCGAGGCGGGGTTATTGAGGAAGGCGCTCGCGAAGACCACGGACACGGCCTCCGCGTCGATGGCCCCTCTCCAGGCCTCGAAATCAGGACAGGCCCGCTCGGGGAGGCGCGCGGGATCGAAGGCGAGCCGTTCCTTGAGCCAACGGTACCTGGCGGGAAAGCGGCATTGCGGATGCTGGCCCTTGGGGGGCTCGGGCGCGAAGAAGGCCGCGAGGTCCGCCTCGAGCTCGGCCGCCGGGTCCGTGCGTCCCTCCGGGGCGAGGAAGAAGCCTCCGCCGTCGGCCTCCGAGCGCCAGCCCTTGCCCTTGGGACGGTAATGGAGGAGCTTGAGCCACTTCGTCTCCCCGGCGAGGCGCGCCTCGCGCGCGCGGGCGGTCAACTCCGCCGCGTACGCCCCGTCGGGCGCGGCGGAGGCGCCGAGGGGCGCCAGGAGCAAGGCGAGCGCCAGGAGGAGGCGCGGGGTGTTCACGCGGGAAATGAAGCGGGCGGGACGCCGAGGGCGCCCCACCCGCTGATCATGAGTCGTCTCGCTTAGAGCGTCGCGAGCTTGGGGTTGACGGCCATCTCCGCGCGCAGGTTGCGCAGCATGGTCGCCGAGTCCGTGTTCGCCGTAGGGAACAGGGTCTCGTATTTCTCCTGGGTCAGGGAGATGAAGGCCTTCTTGGAGGCATCATCGTTGGCGCCCATGAGCGAGGCGAAGGCGTTGAGGTACTCGCCGCCGCCCTGAGCCATCTCGGTGGAGAGCTTCTGCAGGTTGACTTCCGCGTACGCGGCCTGCTTCTTCTCGTTGCGCACCCAGCCGCCCTTGACGTTGCAGCCCGCGGTCTCGGAGCTGATGCCGAAGGTCTGAGTGTAGGTCCCGTTGGTCGTCCCGCCGAGGAGCGCGAAGACCTTCTTGTCGAGCTTGCCCGCGAACAGCTCGGTGCCGAGTCCGCAGCCGATGTTCGGATCGCTGCCGCCCGCCGCGTGAGCCGCGGAAACGAAAGAC
This sequence comes from Elusimicrobiota bacterium, assembly GCA_023700845.1. Lineage (GTDB taxonomy): Bacteria > Elusimicrobiota > Elusimicrobia > UBA1565 > UBA9628 > GWA2-66-18. The sequence continues at coordinate 31,604 of JAMPYD010000003.1, forward strand.
GTCAGAACCAACATCGCCAACAGTGCTTTTTTCATGTTTTCTCCTGTTTTACGGCCACGACACGTGCGCCGGGGTTAGTCTAGCCCCGGCGTTCCGGCTTGTCAAGTGCGGCCAGGTCACTTCTTGGCGGGAGCCTTCAGCACGGCCTCGATGTCGAGGGAGATCGCGACGTCGTCGCCGAGCATGACCCCGCCGGTGTCGAGAGCCTTGTTCCAGACGATGCCGAAGTCCTTGCGATCGATCGTGCCCGTGGCCGAGAAGCCCGCGCGGATGTTCCCCCACGGGTCCTTGGTCGTGCCGCCGAGCTCGAGGTCGAGCACCACGGGCTTGGTCACGCCGTGCATGGTGAGCTCGCCGTGGAGCTTGGCGGTGTCGCCCTTGACGTTCGTCACCTTGGTGGACTTGAAGGACATCTCGGGGTACTTCGCGACGTCGAAGAAATCCGGGGCCTTGAGGTGGCCGTCGCGCTTCTCGTTGTCGGTGTTGATGGACGCCGGGTCGATCGTCGCGTCGACCTTCCACGACTTCGGCTGCCCGGGCGTGTACTCGACCGTGCCGGAGAACTTCGTGAATCGGCCCGGGACCTTCCCGACGAGATGGCGGATGCGGAAGCCGACCTGGGAATGCGACGCGTCGATCTCGTAGGTATCGGCGTGGACGGCGGGAGCGGCGACGGCGAGCACGGCGGCGAGGGCGAGGATCTTGCGCATGGTGTAGCCTCCTGTGACGATGCGGCATATGTAACAGGAATGATTACATCTTGTCAAGAGGGGCGGGGATGAGAATACGGGCGCGCGCAGGCGCGCAGGACGAACCCCGCCGCCAGCACGACGGCGCACGCGGCGACCTGCAGCCAGCCGCCCTGGGCGCTGAGCCAGAGGGTGGCCGCGATGCCGGCGAGCGGGACCGCCGCGCCGAGCAGCGCGCGCGGGCCCCTTCCGGAGCGGCGCAGGCGGCGGCTGAGGACGACGGCGCAGGTGGACAGGAACTGGGCGCCGATGACGACGTTGGAGAAGTCCACGAGACCGTCGAAATCGAGCAGGAGCGCGGCGGCCAAGGCGCAGCCGGTCGACCAGACGATCGACGCCGAGGGCGTGCCGAATCGGGGATGGGGCGCCGCGAGGGCTTTGGGAAGATGCCCCTCCTCGGCCAGCGCCACGAGGTAGCGCGGGCCGCCCAGGGCGGAGCCCGCCACGAAGCCGGTCATCGAGACCACGGCCCCCGCCATGACGAAGGTCCCGCCCCAGGGACCCATCAGCGCCGCCGCGGCGTCCGCCAACGGGCGCTCGGAGACGGCCAGCCCCGGAACGAGCGACAGCGCGGCGATCTGCACGAGGACGTAAAGGACCGCGGCCCCGATGAGCGCCGACAGCACCGCGAAGGGCACGTCGCGCTTGGGGTCGCGGGCCTCGCCCGCGGGGACGGGGACGGTCTCGAAGCCCTGAAAAGCGAAGTAGGCGAGGAAGCAGGCGGCTCCGAGGGGCCCCCAGCCCTCCGCCGGCGCCTGCGGCCGCCAGGCGGGCAGCGCGTGCAGCCCGGCCAGGGCGATCAGGCCGATCGGGATGAGCTTGGCGACGGTGAAGAGGTCCGTGGTCGTCGCGCCGAGGCGCAGGCCGCGCAGGTTCATGGCCCCGAAGCCTCCGATCGCGAGGCAGGCGATGGCCTTTCCGATCTCCGGGCGTCCCGCCGCCCACGGCAGATAGGACGCGATGCCGTTGGCGACGGCGGCCCAGGCCACGATCATCGTGACCCAGCACAGCCAGCCGATGGCGAAGCCCCAGCCGGGCCCGAACTCGGTGTGCGCGTACAGCGCGGGCCCGCCGGCGCGGTCGTGCTCCGAGGCGGCCTCGGCGAAGCACAGCGCCACGGGCGCCAGCAGCAAGGCGGTCAGGGCGTAGGCGAAGGGCGAGGCCGAGCCGAGGTGCCCGGCGAGACGTCCCGGGAAGAGGAAGACGCTGGAGCCGACCACGGCGTTGATCCCGAGGCAGACCAGGTCGAAGCGCGTCAGCTGGCGATGGGCCGGAGCGCTCACTTTCCCCCCGGGGACAGCAGTATCCTGGTGCCGACGAAGCTGCGGCCATAGAGCCTCGCGGCGACCGCGCGCGGCAGGGAAAGACACAGGTGCGGGAACGCCTCGTGCTCGAGCGCCTTGAGCGGAGGCCCGTGCAGCACGAGGCCCTCCTTCGTGAACAGCACGAACTCGCCCAAGGCGTTGGCGCGCACGGAGGTCCCGGCCTGGGGCGGCTCCCACTGCAGCAGGCCGCCGACCTGGGCGGACTTCGGGCGCTCGGTCCCGGCGAAGCGCTCCTTGCTGATGATGGCCGCGGACCGGGGCAGGGGGCGCGCCGGCTCGCCCACGGCGCGCGCCCGCGCGCCGCCGAGGAGCAGGGACTCGGCGGCCTGGTCCCCGCTCATGAGGTGCATCCGGTCGGCGCTCTCGTCGAGCTGGACCCAGAAGGACATGATCTCGAGCTGCTTCTCGAGCAGGCGCTTCTCCTCGGACAGCGCCAGCCCCCCCTCGAACATCGCCTTGCGCGCCCGCGACAGCGTCGCGGCGCTGGCCTTCGCGCGCGCGAAATCGCGGCTGACGAGGGCGCTGAGGGCCTGCCGCTCCCCGAGGTCCAGCTCGAGGTCTTCTCGCGCGACGGTCAGCGCGGCGCGGTCGCCGGCGGCGCGCTCGACGTGAGCCGAGACCCAGCGGCCCGTGAGCCACAGCCCGGAGAGCACCGCGGCCCCGGCGGCCGCCAGCCTCAGGGCCCCGACGCGGCGGTCGCAGGCGTTCAGGGCGCGCGCCAGGTCGATGCTCATTCGAAGATGAACACCCGCGTCCCGTTCGGCGCGGACGCATACAGCTTCTCGAGGTCCGCGGCGCCGACGCGCACGCAGCCGTGCGAGGCGGGGCGCCCGAGAAGCTCCTCGCGCTTGGTCCCGTGGATCAGGTAGCCGTCGCCGAGGTTGAGGACGAACGCGCCGAGCTCGCCCGACACCATGCGCGAGGGGTCTCCCGGCGGCGGCACCGGCTCGCCGGCTTCCACGTACGCCCAGTCGGGCTTGCGCCACATCGGGTTGACCGCCTTGCCGATCACGCGGAACTCGCCGCGCGGCGTGACGAACTCCCACTTCCGCCCGCTCTTGGCGTCCTTGAGGACGCCGCCCCGTCCCACGGAGACGTCGGCCTGCCAGAGGAGCTGTGAGCCCTTCTTGACGTAGAGCTTGTTGGCCTTCGCGTCGATGACGAGGTGGGGCGCGCCCTTGAGCCTCTTGGCCAGCTTCGCGCGCAGCAGCCGGACCTCTCCCTCGATGGCCTTCTGGGTTCTCAGATACCCCTTGTCCTCGGGCAGAATATTCGGGATGTCCTGCAGGAACCTCGCGTCCCCCGCCCGCTCGCCCGACGCCCGCACCAGCTCGCCCAGCCGGCGCGCGCCCACGTCGAGCGCGGCGGCCTCGTCCTCGAGGCGGCCCGCCTCGCGCGCCAGCTCGGCCCCGTCCCGGGAGAGCGCGCACGCCATCCAGCCGAACGCGCCGGTCCACAGGATCAGGGCCAGGGGATAGAGCGTGCGTCCGAAAGGGACCTCGCTCACGGCAGAGGGAGCTCGTCGGCGGGCGCGTCGGAGCGGGTGGCGCGAGGCGTTCGGCGCTCGGTGGCCAGCGAGGAGAGGGCTCGGGCCGCGGCCTCGGCGACCTCCGCGGCGTCGGAGAAGGCGTCCCCGCGAGGGTGGGCCGCGGAGCGCAGGACGGCGTCGCCGGAGCGCGCGTCGAGCGCGGAGACCTCGAGGGAGCGCCATGACGGGTCGAGGGACAGGAAGACGACCGCGTCGGCGCCGGTCGCGCGGCGGATCTCGTCGAGCAGCCGCGGGTTGCGCGCCGCCTCGAGCCCGATCGCCGAGCCGGCCAGGACGCTGTCGGATTCCTCGAGCGCCGAGGCCTTGAGGCCTAGGCCCTCGAGGCGGGCGACGAGGTCGCGCGAGATCTGCACGCCCTTGCCGCGCGCGCCGCGCGTGGCGGCGACGGCGATGGTCCGGGCCCGGAAGGACGGCGCGCGGGAGAGCTCCTCGCGGCGGTCGCCGGTGCCGCAGCCGGCCAGCAGGAGAAGCGGCAGGAGCAACCGCCTCATGCGGGCTCTACCAGCCGTCGTTGTCGTCGTCTTCGTGGCCTTTGCCCTTCTTGCCGCCCTTGCCGCCGAAGCCGCCTTTCTTCTCGAAGCCCTCGCCGCGGGGCTTCTTCTTGTTGTCGTAGCGGTTCTTGCGGTCGGAGAAGGCCTTGCTGTCCGCGCCGAAGTTGGGGTTGCGCTCGCCGAAGCCGCCGGCGGGCCGGGGCGCGCCGCCGCCGGGGGCGCCGCCTCCGAAGGCGGGCCGGGGAGGGTAGCCGCCGGCGGGCCGGGGCTCCATCGGACGCGCCTCGTTGACCATGATGCGGCGCGCGCCCAACGTGAAATTGTTGTACTTCAGGAGGGCGGCCTGGGCCTGCTCGTCCGTGGACATCTCGACGAAGCCGAAGCCCTTCGAGCGGTTGGTCAGCTTGTCGATGATCACCTTCGCGCTCACCACTGCCCCGCACGCCGCGAACAGCTCCTTCAGTTGGGCGTCATTCGTCTCGTACGGCAGGCCGCCCACGAACAGCTTCTTACCCATTATCGGTTACTCTCCTTGCGTTTTGACCGTCTATAAATTATACACCATCATCCGCGCCCAAGGGCCATCCAACCGACGACGGCCAGGGCCTGGGACAGGGCCGTGCCGTACAGCGGCACGTAAGCGATCCAGGCACGGTCCCCGCTCTTCATCCAGGCCCGGGCCCAGCGGGTCGAGGGCACCTTGTCGATCCAGGCCGCCCCCCTCCTGATCTCGGGCTCCCCATAACGGGCGATGAGGAAGCACGACAGCCCGACCGCGGCCTTGCCCAGGAACAGCGCGGGGACGATCCCGATGCGCGCCATCAGCGCCCGCATGACGGGGTTGCCCTCGAGCGACAGGTCCCCGCCCATCCCGGCCACGGTCCAGCGCATGTCGGCCAGCGCGGCGGCGCAGTAGAAGACGGCGCCGAAGGTCAGGGCTTTGCGGTCGATGGCGATCCCGGGTGGGCGGCTACTTCGGGCTCATGAGCCCCGGGACGACGGGGTTCTGCTTGCCGAACAGCTCGAGGACGGCGGGGTCTTCCTTCGGGGCCTTGTTCACGAAGCCGCGCAGCTCCTCGGGGACGAGCTCGGGCGACTGGAAGACGGCGTGGTCGTGGGTGAGCTGGGAGTCGAGGGAGGTCTGGTCCATCGCGACCGTGGGCGTGGGCACCATCCTGATGGTGTCCCAGGGGCAGTCCTTCGCGCACAGGTTGCAGCCGATGCAGATGTCGTAGTTGACGTAGACGCCCTTGGCGGCGGGCACGTCGTCGCCGAATTTTTCAATACACGACGGAACCGGGCAGACGGCGATGCAGACCTCGCAGCCGGTGCAGGCGTCGAGGTTGATGAGCGCCTTGATCTTGGCCTTGGACGCGCCCTTGACGAGGGCGGCGCGGCGAGAGTCGTTCTGGGGAGCGGGCATTTAGACGGCCTCCAGGATGGCTTCGGCGTGGCCGGCGACGGACACCTTGCGCGCCGCCTGCACGATCCGGCCCGTGGGCCCGATCACGAAGGTGGAGCGCACGACGCCCATGAACTTGCGGCCGTAAAGGGACTTCTCCTGCCAGACGCCGTAGGCCCGGCATATGTCCTTCTCCTCGTCGACGAGCAAGGGGAAGGGCAGGCCGTGCTTGGCCTTGAAGCCGGCATGGGACTTGGCCGCGTCCGGGCTCACGCCGAGGATGCGCGCGCCTTTCTTGACGAAGGCGTCGTACCGGTCGCGGAAGTCGCAGGCCTCGGTCGTGCAGCCGGAGGTGTTGTCCTTCGGATAGAAGTAGAGCACCACGGTCTTGCCTTTGAGCGCCTTGAGCGACCACGTGCGGCCGGTCTCGTCCTGCGCGGAGAAATTGGGAGCCTTGTCGCCGGCGGCGACGGGCTTCTTGGTGGCGGGCATCGCGTTCATTGTAACAGGTATCGCCGGGGATGGTCAAACGTACTATGAGAGGAGGCGGCGCACGGCCTGTCGAAGCTCATCGATGTCGAAGGGCTTGGGCAGGAACTCGGACTTGGTCCGGGAGAGGAACTCGAGCACCTTGGGGTTCAGGATATCCCCGGTCACGAAGAGCAGCCTGGCGCTCGAGCCGTTCGAGGACAGGCGCTCGTAGATGTCGGAGCCTTTGACCCCCTCCATCTCCATGTCGCTGATGACCAGGTCGAACGTCCCCGTCTCGAGGAGCTTGAGGGCCTCGGCGCCCCCGTGGGCGAGGACCGCCTCGTCGCCGTCCTCGCGCAGCAGGCGGGCGATCACCTCGGCGATGTCGGCCTCGTCGTCGGCGACCAGGACGCGCTTGCCCGGCACGGCGGGGTGCCGCAGCCGCTCCTCCACGGCCTCGAGACTCTCGAAATCCTCCTCGCGGCCCTCGGGCAGGTCGAGCGTGAACGCGCAGCCGAGACCCGGGCGGTTCTCGAGGATCACGTCCCCCCCGTGCTCGCGGGCGATCTGCCGGCAGATCG